>DATCUG010000310.1:0-4191 GCA_036567525.1 Streptosporangiaceae bacterium
AGGGCTCAACGGCAGCTGGGTGGGTGGCCCGCGCCGGCGCGGGACCGGCCGGATAGGCGCCCGCCGGCCTGGCTCCGGCCGCCCGGTCATGCCCAGCCGCACCGGGCCGCCGACCGTGTCGGGCCGCTGGTTCCTGGTGCCGCCGTCTGACCCGGACCCGACCAGGCGGCTGCACGCGGTGGCCCGTACCCTGCTCGACCGGCACGGCATCCTGATCCGCGGCGCGGTGGCCAGCGAGCGGGTGCCCGGCGGCTTCGCCGCCATCTATCCGGTGCTGCGGGCGATGGAGGACGCCGGGCAGTGCCGCCGCGGCTACTTCGTGGAGGGCCTGGGTGCGGCCCAGTTCGCGCTGCCCGGCGCGGTAGACCGGATGCGCGCCATGGCCGCCGATGCCGACCAAGGCGCGCAGGCCGGCCCCGGGGACCAGGCCGGTCCGCAGCCCGACCTCTGGACCCGGCCCGCTCCCGGCGACCAGCCCGCGGCCCGCACACCCGGCCGCGACCGGAGCACCGGACCCAGCCCGGTCGTGCTGGCCGCGGGTGACCCGGCCAACCCGTTCGGCGCGGCGCTGCCGTGGCCGGACCGGCCGGACGAGACGCCGGGCGGGCACCGGCCGGGCCGCAAGGCCGGGGCTCTGGTCGTGCTGGCCGGCGGCCATCTGGTGCTGTACGTCGAGCGGGGCGGCAAGACCGTGCTGTCCTGGACCAGCGACCCAGCCGTGCTCGGCCCGGCCGCCGCCGCGCTGGCCGCCGCGGCGCGCGGCGGCGCGCTCGGCCGGCTGACCATCGAGCGGGCCGACGGGGACAGTGTGCACGGCTCACCGCTGGCGCACGCGCTAGCCGAAGCTGGCTTCCGGGCCACCCCGCGCGGCCTGCGGCTGCGCCGCTGACACCGGCCCCCTATCCGGGCAGAAACGGCGAACTACCTGTAACGCCAATAGGTTCGTCCCACTCACCTGGCGTTTTCTGCCGGTGGCGACGCCCTGGGCACTATTCTCCGAGGCATTGTTGCCACGGCAGGGCCGGCGCGGAACGGGAGGAATCGGTGGCCAACGCGCAAGGCATCGACGTGTCCAGCTTCCAGGGCGCGTTCGACTGGGCGGCGGAAAAGGGCTCGATCTCGTTTGCCTTCGCGAAGGCGACCGAAGGCGTGACGATCACCGATCCGCAATTTGCCCGGAACTGGCGGCAGATCAAAGCCATGGGTTTCGTCCGCGGCGCGTACCACTTCGCGCACCCGGCGGACGGCGCGGGCGCCAGTGCCAAGGCTTTCCTGGCCGCGGTCCGCGCCCAGGGCCTGGACCGTGGCGACATGCTCGCACTCGATCTGGAAACCACCGATGGGCTGGCCCCGGCGCGGGTCGCGGCGTTCGGGCGAAACTGGTGCGCCGAGGTCGCCGCGGCCACCGGGCGCCAGCCCATCGTGTATACGTTCATCAGCTTCGCCCAGGAAGGTAACTGCGCCGGCCTCGGCGGCCACCCGCTATGGATCGCCGACCCGTCCAGCCCGGCCGGGCACCCCCGGGTCCCACCGCCGTGGACGACGTGGCACTTTCACCAGTACGCGTCGACGCTCGTGGACCGGGATGAGTTCCACGGGGACACGGCCGCACTGAAGAAGTTCGCCAATCCAGCCCCCGCACCGCAGCAGGAGGACGAAGTGCAGACCGGAACCCTCGTCAATGGCGCGAACGCCGTGACGCCGATCTCGATCCCGTTCGGCAGCGCGAAGGAGATCGGGTTCGCGTGTGACAACGGGCTGCAGAAGCTGCCCGCTGCGGAGCTGCGGGTCGCGGTGTATGACGGTGGCTGGCAGCTGCACAATTCAGTACAGGTGGACAGCACCAAGGGCCAGACCGTGATCAAGTTCAGTAAGCCCGCATCCACGTCGGTGGTCTCGGTGCAGCGGCTGGACGCCGGCGACGTCAACGTGGCCTACCAGGTGTCCTGAGCATCACCCGGCGTCCCAGCGCACCGGCAGGGCGGCCGGCTTGCGGAACACCAGGCCCTCCGGCGCGGTGGGCCGATCCTGGCCGGGTCGCAGCCCGGGCAGCCGGAGCAGCGCACCGAGCGCGGCCCGGGCTTCCAGCCGGGCCAGGTGCACGCCGAGGCAGAAGTGCGGGCCGCGGGCGAAGGCCAGATGCCGGTTCGCGTTGTCCCGGCGGACCGAGAACCGGTCCGGTTCTGGGAACACCGCCGGGTCACGGCCCGCGCCGGCCAGCGACACGGTGACCAGATCACCCCGTCGCACCGCCGCCTCGCCGAGCATGATGTCCCGGGTGGCGTAGCGGTCCACCACGGCCGCGGCCGGCTCCAGCCGGAGCGACTCCTCGACGGCGCCCGGCAGCAGCCCCGGGTCGTCGCGGACCAGCCGCAGCTGATCTGGATCACGGAGCAGGTGCCAGGCCGCGTTCGTGATCATTCCCTCGGTGGTCTCGATGCCGCCGAACATCAGCACGGCCGCGTTGGACACCGCCTCGCCGGTGCTCAGCGCACCGGACCGGCCGGCGTGCTGAGCCGCCGCGGCCAGCAGCGACTGGTCCGGGTCACCGGCCGCGATCACCTCACGCAGCCGGATGGCCAGCTCGCCGAACGCCGCCGAGCCAGCCGCGGCCGGCTCGGCCCCAGGCGCGCCGGCCAGCTCGGAAACGGCGGCCACGATCGCGTCGTACCAGGCCAGGATCACCTCGGGCGGGGTATCCCGGAGGCCGAGCATCCGGGCCACCACCACGGTGGCCAGCGGCCCGGCCAGGCTGCGCCGCACTTCGGCCTGGCCGGCCGGGCGGACCGCGGCGACCAGCCGGTCCGCCTCGGCGGTGACGAAGCCGGCCAGCCGGCCGCGCACCTCGGGCGGGCTGAACGGGCCGCCGAACGGCCGCCGGTGCCGGTCGTGCGCGGCCCCGTCCAGCGAGAGCATGCTCGGCCCGACCACCCGGGCGGTGGAGAACCGCGGGTCATCCACGGTGAACGCCGCGCTGTCCCGGAGCACCCGCACGGCCAGGTCGTACCGGGTCACCAGCCAGCCGTCCAGCACCGGCAGCCAGGACACCGGCTCGGCCGCGCGCAGCCCAGCCAGCACCCGGTGCAAGCCGGGGCCGGCCAGGTCGCCCAGCTGGACCGCGCCGCCCAGCGGAAAGCCGCCGTGGCCCGCCCCAGCCGGTTCCGCAGGAAGCCCAGTCACCCAGCCGACGCTACCCGGCCGCCGGATACGGTCAGCAAACCGGAGGAACCGGGAAAGGAAGCAGCTGACATGTCCGGGATCGCGTTACGCCCGGCCAGGCTGGCCGACTGCGCCGCCATGGCCGGAGTCCATGCCCGGGCCCGCGGCGCGTATTACCGCGGCCACATCCCGGATCAGGAGCTGGCGGCATACGCCCGCACGCTGCCCGCCCGGTACCGGGAAATAATGACGCGGGCCACGATGACCGTGCGCTGCGCCGAGCAGGACGGCACAGTGGTGGGTGTCACGGTCACTGGCCCGGAGGATGAGCCCACCGCCGGCCAGACCCGGATCGCCCGGCTCTACCAGATTCAGGTCGAGCCGGCTTGCTGGCGGCACATGATCGGGAGCGAGCTGATGGAGGCCTGTGGGCGGGACTGGCAGGCAGCCGGAATCGACCGGGCCCGGCTGGACGTCTGGGAGCACAACAGCCGGGCCCGCACGTTCTACGCCCGGCACGGCTGGCGGCCAGATGGCCGCAGCCGCAGCGGCCCGGATAACTCCCGCTACCTGGGCCTGACGCTAGAGCTGCGCCCCTCGTGACCGCGGCTGGCGGCCGGCCAGCGTGCGGCATAGGCAGGCGGCGGCGAGCACGGTGGCCGCCCCGGCCGCGGCCATCCCGGCGGCTGGGCCGGCCAGTACAGCCACCGCCCCGGCCAGCGGCGGGGTCAGGCCCTGCCCGCCCATCATCCCGGTGGCACTGAGGCCGAACCCCTGCCCGCGCCGGTCCGGCGGCAGGCTGTCCAGGAACGGCTGCTGGATGCCGAGCATGTAGGCGAAACCGAATCCACAGCCGAACAGGGCGGCGGCGATGACCGGCAGCGGCAGGTGCAGCGGGAAGATCAGCAGCGGCGCTCCACTGATCAGGGCCAGCGGCAGGACCAGCCGCTGCCGCAATGCCGGGCGGCAGAACCGGCCGATGACCACGTCGCCGCACAGCATGCCGGCCGGCATCGCGGCCAGCAGCGGGCT
>DATCUG010000311.1:0-2171 GCA_036567525.1 Streptosporangiaceae bacterium
GGGCCACCCTGGTCGAGCTGACCCCGGGTGGGCTGGCCGAGGCCGAGCAGGTGATGGGGCCGCGGCTGGCCGCCATGGCGGAACTGTTCGACGGGTTCACCCCGGCCGAGCAGGAGGCGTTCTCGGCCGCGCTGCGCCGGCTGGGCGAGGCGATGCGAAGCCGGCCGCCGGGAGCCTGCTGAGCCCGCTGCGCCCGCTTAGCCGCCTGAGCGCCGGGCCGGCAGCTGCTCTTACGATGTCCTTACCGTCCGTACTCAAACGGCTCTGACCTGCATAATCGCGGTTACCGTCGAGTCATGGCCGGGATCAGGGGACCTCGGCAGCGCGACGCTACCCAGCGCGCCGCTGCCTACGACCGACGGGCGGCGCGCCGCCAGCGGATGGCCCGCCGACGGCGGGCTTTGGCGGCCTCCGCGGCAGCCGAACGGCGGCGCGCGGCCGCGCTGGTCCGGCGGGCCGCGGACAACGCGCGGGACGCGGCCCGGAACCCGGCCGATCACCCGCCGCCCGGCCCGTTCCAGCCCGGCACCTGGCGCAGCCCGTTGCGCGGGTTGTGGCTCACCTCGGTGCTGGCCGTGGTGCTGCTGGCCGGGCTGACCATCGTCGCGGTCACCGGGCTGCTGTCCTATGCGGCCTACGACCCCCTGCTGGGCAGCAACGACACCACGCCCGGCGCCAACCTGCTGAAGTTCTACCTGTTCACCTGGCCGACCCACCCGTCCTGGTGGTACCGGGTGGACCAGGGGGTGCACATCACACTGGGTCTCGCGCTGCTGCCCGTGGTGCTGATGAAGCTGTGGTCGGTGCTGCCCCGGCTGTTCGCCTGGCCGCCGGTCCGCTCGCTGGCCCAGAGCCTGGAACGGGCCAGCCTGATCATGGTGGTCGGCGGGGTGCTGTTCGAGTTCGCCACCGGCATCCTGAACATCCAGGACTTCTACGTCTTCCCGTTCTCCTTCTACACCGCGCACCTGTACGGCGCGTGGGTGTTCATCGCCGGGCTGGTCATCCACGTCACGCTGAAGTTCCCGCGGATGGTCCGCGGGCTGCGGTCCCGCAGCCTGCGCCGGGAACTGCGCACTCCGCTGGCCGGGACCCAGCCCGAGGAACCGGATGAGGCGGGCTTGCGGGCGGCCCGCCCGGCCGCGCCGACCATCTCCCGGCGCGGCCTGTTGGCCGCGGTCGGCGGTGCGTCGCTGACGCTGGCCGGCCTGGTCGCCGGGCAGTCCATCGGCGGGCTGGCCCGGCGCACCTCACTGTTCGGCCCGCGTGGGCTGTCCGCGACCGCGCCGCACTACCTGCCGGTCAACCGGACCGCCGCGTCCATCGGGCTGACCGCCGCCGAGGTCGGCCCGGCCTACCGGCTGACGCTGGCCGGGGCACGCCACGTCGTGCTGACCTACGAGCAGCTGCGGGCGCTGCCGCAACAGGCGGTGGTGCTGCCGATCGCCTGTGTCGAGGGCTGGTCGTTTTCGGCTCAGTGGACCGGGGTGCGGCTGGCTGACCTGGCCCGGCTGGCTGGGATGCCGCAGCCGGCCGGGGCCCTGGTCGAGTCGATCCAGCAGGTGGGCTCGTTCCGCGCGGCCACCCTGTCCGCCGGGCAGGTGAGTGATCCGCAGTCGCTGCTCGCGGTCACGCTGAACGGGCACATCCTGCCGTGGGACCACGGCTACCCGGCCCGGACGATCATCCCCAACGCACCCGGGGTGCACAACACCAAGTGGGTCAACAAGATCACTTTCCTGAAGCAGGTGTGAGCGGGATGGCTGCGTCGTCGATCCGGGTCCGCGGCCGGGCCAGGAGCCGGGCCAGCAGCGTGGCCGGCTGGGTCCGCCGCTGGTACGGGGCGAACCCGCTGCACCTGCTGGCCCTGCTGGCGGCGTTCGCGCTGGCCGGCTACGCGGTGCACGCGGTGCAGGCGGCCGGCCAGTGGACCGGCTTCGCCGAGTGGTTCGCGGTCGCCATCATCGGCCACGATCTGCTGCTGTTCCCGCTGTACTCGCTGGCCGATCTGTCCTTGCGCCACCTGCTGCCCGGTGGCTCGCATGGCCGCCGGCCCGCGCCGGAGCCGCCCGCCCGCGGCCCGTTCGACGCGTTCCAGGCGGGGACCGGCCCGGCCGCGCCCAGCGCGCCGCCTGCCCGGGCGGCGGTCACCGTCCGGCCGCCGGCGGCTC
>DATCUG010000312.1:0-2220 GCA_036567525.1 Streptosporangiaceae bacterium
TCGCCACCGTCGGTCTGGGCCGCGCTTTTCGCGGCGCGTGGTGCGGGTGGTACGCCCAGCTCGTCCAGCCGGACCAGGGCCACCCCGGCCAGGATGAACGCCCCGCCCAGGATCTGCGCGCCGGTGGGCAGCTGGCCGAGCAGCAGCCAGGCGAACAGGATGGCGAACAGCACCTCGGCCAGGCCGGCGAACGAGGCCAGCTTGGCGCCCAGGCGGCGGGCGGCGCCGATGCCCGCGGTATAGGGGATCACCGACGAGATCAGGGCCAGCCCGGTCACCGGCAGCACCCAGCTGACCTGGTGGTTCAGCACGGTCACCTGGCCGGCGTGGGCGGTCAGCGGCACCAGGCCGGTCCAGCCGGCCAGCAGCAGGGCGGCGCCGCCGGTGCACATCGCGGCCCAGGTCATGGCGATCGGCGGCAGCGGCTCGGGCGGGGCCTGGCTGGTGCTGTTGCTGGTGCTGGTGTTGCGCGGGGCCTGGCCGGTGGCCGCCGAGATCAGGAAGTAGATGGCCAGGCCGACCGCGGCCAGCAGGCCCCACATCACGCCGAGCGGGTCGATGTGCACGTGCCCGGTCACGCCGAGCACCAGGGCCAGCCCGGCCAGTGCGGCCACGGTGCCCGCCACGGTGCGCCGCCGCGGCCGCTGCCCGTGCCGCAGCCACAGCCAGCCGACCACCAGCAGCACGCCCAGGTACTCGAGCAGCAGCGCCACCCCGACCGGCAGCCGCTGGATCGCGCTGAAGTAGAACAGCTGGCAGCCCGCCACCGCGATCAGGCCGAACATGGCCACCGCGGCCGCGTCCCGGCGCAGCAGTGTCCACCGGCCGCGCAGTTGGAGCACCGCGGGCACGGTCAGCAGCAGCGCGGACAGGCAGACCCGGGCGGTCACCGCGGCGGCCGGGCTCCAGCCCGCCTCGATCAGGGCCGAGCCGAACGTGCCCGAGGTGCCGAACGTGGCCGCGGACAGCAGGGCGAGCGCCAGGCCAGCGCCCTGCCCGCCGCCCGGGTTGCGGGCGGCCCGGTGCGGCCTGGCCAGGCGGGCTGGGCTGGCTGGGCTGGATCGGGCGGCGCGACGGCCGATGATCGTCACTGGGGCGCTCCACCGGGGGTCCGTAAGTGGCAAAAACTGCTTACACTAGTGACGGTAGCTGCCCGGCCTGAAAGGAGTCAAACTGCTTTTTGCCCATGACACCGAGGTGGCGCTGGCGTTTGCCGCGGCGCTGGTCAACACCGGCCGCGACACCGAGGAGCTGCCCGATCTGGCCGCCCTGGACCGGTTCGTCGCGGACTGGCGGTGGACCGGCGCGCGCGCTCATGACCAGGCCGAACTCGACGCGGTCCGGCGGCTGCGCAGCCGGCTGGCCCAGCTCTGGGAGCTGCCCGAAGACGGCGCGGTCGAACTGGTCAACGCCCTGCTCCGGGAGGCCAGCGCGCTGCCCCAGCTGGTCAAGCACGACAACTGGGACTACCACCTGCATGCCACGCCGCCGGACGCCCCGCTGGCTGACCGGATGGCGGTCGAGGCGGCGATGGCGTTCGGCGACGTGATCCGGACCAAGCAGCTGGACCGGTTGCGCCGGTGTGCCGCGGCTGACTGCAGCAGCGTGCATGTGGACCTGTCCAAGAACCGGTCCCGCCGGTTCTGCGGCACGGCCTGTGCCAACCGGACCAACGTGGCCGCCTACCGCACCCGCCACGCCACCCGGCGCTGAGATCCGCCGCCGCTAGGCCGCCCCAGCCATCCCGCCCCAGCCATCGCGTGCCCATAGTCTGCGCCCAGGCGTAGGGCCACGGGCGACTGCTGTGACCGGCAGTGCAATTGTGACTCGCTCGGAAGCGGTCCAGAAGTTGATGTAGACGGAGGTCACATCATGTGGTGACCTATTTCAACATCAACAACTGTGAGCCACGCCCGGGCCCGGCGCCGGCTGAGGTCGGCCGTCCCGGGCCAAGGATTCGCGGGCCTGGTGAAGTCCGTGGTGCTGATGTGCTCAGTGATGACAGCCAAGGGATCGACGGGTTATCTCCGCGTCCACGAGCACAGGCCACCAGCCGGGCAGCGGCGGGCGGAGCCGGGCCGGGGCGCGGCTGCAGCCGGGCCGCAGCTGCAGGCGGACGCACGGTGCGGGCGCGCTGATTTGGCTCAGGTTTTGCTGCGGCGGGTCCGAGCTGGGATGGGTTGGGCGGGCGTTCCGGTTGCCGTCGCGCTGGGTTGCTGC
>DATCUG010000313.1:0-3215 GCA_036567525.1 Streptosporangiaceae bacterium
TGGCCAGCCAGCCCGGGCTGGCCCGCCGGGGCCGGGATCTCCCGCGGCCGGATGTACTCCGGGCCAAACGGCACGATCATGGGCGCCAGCCGGCGCGGCGCGGCCTGGCTGGCCGGCTCCGGGTCGGCCGGGCCGGACACGTACGCCGCCTTGAACCGGGTCATCTCGGCCACGTCGACCTTGAGGAACCCATTGCCCGGGGCCGACGGCAGCTCGTACGCGTCGGGCACGCCGAGCACGATCCGGGATTCGGCGGCGGAGAACGTGCGCAGCCCGATCCGGTAGGACAGCTGGGTGTCCAGGCCGCGCAGCCGGCCCTCCTCCAGCCGCTGCGAGGCGAGCAGCAGGTGCACGCCGAGCGACCGGCCCAGCCGCCCGATCATCACGAACAGGTCGATGAACTCCGGCTTGGCCGACAGCAGCTCGGAGAACTCGTCGATGACCACGAACAGCGTGGGCAGCGGCTCCAGTTCCGCGCCCCGCTCCCGGTCCCGTTCGTAGTCGCGGACCGACGCGTAGTTGCCCGCCGACCGGAGCAGCTCCTGGCGGCGGACCAGCTCGCCGTGCAGCGCGTCCCGCATCCGGTCGACCAGAGGGAGTTCCTGCTCCAGGTTGGTGATGACGGCCGAGACGTGCCGGAGATCCTCCAGCCCGAGGAACGTCGCGCCGCCCTTGAAGTCGACCAGCACGAAGTTGAGCACCTCGGGCGGATGGGTCAGCGCCAGGCCCAGCACCAGCGTCCGGAGCAGCTCGGACTTCCCGGACCCGGTCGCGCCGATGACCAGGCCGTGCGGCCCCATGCCGCCCTGCGCGGACTCCTTGATGTCCAGCTCGACCGGCTGGCCGCCGGCGTCCAGCCCGATCGGGACGCGGAGCCGGCTGCGCGCCGGGCGCGGCCGCCACAGCGCAGCCAGGTCCACCGCCCGCGGGTCGGCCATGCCGAGCAGCGCGGTCAGCGTGGTGTTCACCGCGAGCGCGTCGTCACCGGGCGCGCGGCCGCCGGCCGGCCGCAGCGGCGCCAGCTCCCGGGCCAGCGCTTCGGCCTCGGCTATCGACAGCGTGTCCGGCGCGCCGATCCGGGATGGCAGGTCGGCGCCGGCCCGGTCCCGGGTGACCATGTCCAGCTGGCCCGGGAGCACGTGCAGCCGCAGCGCGGCCGGGTCGGCCGGCCCGGGCGGCCCGCCCAGCACCTCGACCAGCGTGACCCCGTCCACCCCGTCCGCGCCGAACTGGTCGTCGTAGCCGGCCGCCGCGCCGTCCACGATCACCACGTGGTACGGCAGCGAGCCGCCCTTGCCCTTGGCGAACCGGGGCCGGTCCTTGAGCTCCGGGCCGAGCAGCGCGGCCAGCTCGGGCATGGTCGCGGCCATCAGCCGGACCGGGCCGGCCGCATCCTGCTCGGTGGGGTGCAGGTTGTGCGGCAGCCACTTGACCCATTCCCAGCGCCGGATCCGGTCCGGCGGCGCGCACACGCAGATGCGCACGTCCTCCGGTGAGTGGAACACCGCGAGCTGGCTGAGCACGGCGCGGACCATGCCGTACGCGGTGGCCGGATCGCCGGTCACGACGACCCGGGGGAAGGCGCGCAGCGACATGCCGACCGGCAGCTCGGGCACCCGGGCGTGGGTCCGGATGAACCGGCGCAGCGCCCCGGCGCACAGCGCGTCCAGGTCCTCGGCCGGCTTGGTCTGCGGCGGCACCAGGCGCACCGCGAGCTGCTGCGTCCCGGTGCCCAGCCGGACGCTGGCGAAGTCGTCATCCTGGGTGCGGCGCTCCCAGAGCCGGGCCCGCTGGTTGGCCGTGAGCACCCACCACAGCGCGGCGGGTGGCGGGCTGGTCCACTCCAGCGCGGTCCGCTGCGCGCTGGCCGCCCGCCTTACCTTGCGCCGCACCTGACCGAGATAGCGCAGATAGTCGCGGCGCTGGCCGTTCAGCTTGAGCTTGCGGTCGCCTTTGCCCCGGGCCAGCTGGCTGAGCGCCATGCCGCCCATGCCCAGGCCCATGGCGCCGCCGCCCACCCAGCGCAGCGACCCGGAGCCGGACCCGGACATCATCGCGACCATGCCGAACGTCATGGCCAGCATGGGCAGGTAGGTCATCATCTGCTGCAGGCCGTCGGAGACCACTTCGGGGATCTCCGGCGGTGACTGAAGCACGATCTCCCCGGCCGGCATCTCAGGCGCCGGGTGCCGTTCCTGGCGCCGCACAATGACGGAGCTCACCGCCCGCATGCTAATTGAGTTCGCGCTTTGCCGGGCGAATCCGGCCAATCGGTCGGCATACTCGTTTTGTCCGGGGGGCGACCCCCCTGGACCCCCCGCTCGCCGCTTCGCGCCGAACGTCGGCTCCGCGAGCACCCGCCTGCGGCGGGCCCCGCCTCGTTGGCGCGCCCGTCAGGCCAGGGCGGGGAGACCCCTGGAGCCTCCCCGGAAGGAGCTAGATGAGCCCCGCCGACATGTGCCGGGTCACTGTGGTCGGGCCGGGCAGGCGTGTCGACTTGGCGTTGCCTGGCTACGTGCCGTTCGCCGAGCTGTTCCCCACCGTGGCCCGGTTCGCCGGGGTGGAGCGCGCCACGGCCGGCGAGGCGGTCAACGGCTGGGTGCTGCAGCGGCTGGGCCAGGCGCCGTTCCCGCTGGATGCGACGCCACAGCAGGCCGGGCTGCGCGACGGCGAGCTGATCTACCTGAGCCCGCGTATCGCGCAACTGCCCGAGCTGGCGTTCGATGACGTGGCCGACGTGATCGCGGTCGGCGTCGGGGACCGGCCGGACCGGTGGTCCCCGGCGGACACCCGCCGGGTCACGTTCGGCGCAGCCGCGGCCGGGCTGCTCGCCGGGCTGGCGGTGCTGCTGCTGGCCGGGCCGCCGTGGACCACGCCCGTGCTGGCCGCCGGGCTGGCCGCCATCCTGCTGCTGGGCGGCGCCGCGGCCGCGTCCCGGGCCGCGGGCAGCGCGGGCGCGGCCGCGCTGCTCGGCTGGGCCGCACTGCCCTATGCCGCGCTGGCCGGGCTGCTCGGCCCGGCCCGGTCGGTGCCGCTGACTCAGCTGACCGCGCTCGAGCTGCTGTCCGGGCTGGCCGCCGCGCTACTGGCCGCGGTGATCGCCGCGGTGGCCACCGCGGACGGCACCCCGGTGTTTCTCGGCGCGGCGGGCGCGGCGCTGCTCGGCGCGGCCGGGGCCGGGCTCGACCTGGCCTTAACCCAGCCGAACCCGGCGG
>DATCUG010000314.1:0-17444 GCA_036567525.1 Streptosporangiaceae bacterium
CGACACAATTGATGACGAGCTGGTACCGGACAGCCATGGTTCTCCTCGACTCAGGCCGTGCGACGTCTCCGGACGGCCCGGCAAGTATGCCGGGGGCGTCCGACAGTCCGGCCCGTCCAGAGCGAGCCCTGTCTGTCAAGCGGGGCAACCCCTCCGATTCCGGCCCTCCCGGGTAGACGAGGAATGTCACGAGGCCCTGGTGGTGGTGGCCGAAATGTAACGTGCGCAATAACGCGGGCGGATCAGTCGACTCGCCGCGATGACGCTGGTATTCGATCGGATCGACCAGCACCACTGCGTTCATGAACACAGTGAGCTCAGCCTGGCCAGTTTGGCTGAGGGTGCTGAGTTCTTGCCGGGCTAGATCGTCAAGATCCCACCGATACACGTTCAGAGACCGTACTCGGCGCGTAGCTCTTGCCAGCTGATGCGCTGCTCTGGGGGTGGCGGGCCTTCCGTCATATAGCGCTGGATGCGGGCGAGGAACTCGCGCTGGGCCACGGGGTCACGCCAGGCGTCCGCCTCGAACCACCAGCGGCGGACCGTCTCAACCAGCGGGGTGAGGTCGCCGGCCTGGCGAGCCTGCTCGTAGGCCGCGTCCAGCTCAGTGTCGTAACGCTGCAGCACATCAGGATCGGCGTTGGCGGCCAGTACCGCGCGAATGGCTGCTGGCGTGCAGGCGGGGCGGTCCAGGACCTCCGAGCGCCTGGCGTCCGGTGCGGTCATCGCTCCTCCCGGCAGGTTCGAAGTCAGAGCCAGCATAGGCGCGGCCCCCGACAGTGCTCAGGCGGAGTCGGCGGGCGCTCTCACCGGCCGGGGGGCGGCATCAGGGTTTCCGGGCGACCCCGCCGACGAAACCGTAGTAGGTGGCGTCCCGCCGGACGGCGCCTACCGTGGCTTCGTCGGGGCGCCACTCAGGCATCGGGACGAGACCCGGCTGGAGCAGCTCCCAGTCGCCGAACCAGGCCTGGATCTCGTCGGTGGACCGCCAGCGCCCGGTGCCCAGTTTCTCGTTGAACAGCTTCTCCATGGCGGCGGTCTTCGCCGCGTCTTCCGGATGTTCCGGGCCAGGCATGCGGAAGCTGGAGATGGCCAGGTAGCTGCCCGGGGCCAGCGCGTCGCGCAGCCGGGCGACGATCTTCGCCGGGTCCTCGTCGTCATTGATGTGGTGCAGGATGGCGAACAGCAGCAGGCCGGCCGGCTGGCCGAGGTCGATCGCTTCGCGGACCGCCGGGCTGGCCAGGATGGTCTCCGGCTCACGCAGGTCCGCGGTGACGAACACGGTGCCCGGGCCGGTGGCCAGCAGCGCCTGGGCGTGCGCCCGGACCAGCGGGTCGTTGTCCACGTAGACCACCCGGGTGTCCGGGGCGATCTCCTGGGCGACCTCGTGCACATTGCCCTGGGTGGGCAGGCCCGAGCCGATGTCAATGAACTGGCGCAGGCCGGCCTCGGCGGTCAGGTACCGGACCACCCGGCGCAGGAATGCCCGGTTGGCCCGGGCGCCGGCGGGCGCGTCCGGCGTTACCTGCACAGCGAATTCGACGACCTGCCGGTCTACCGCGAAATTGTCCTTGCCGCCGAGGAAGGCGTCGTAGACGCGGGCGATATTGGGCTTGGTCACGTCCAGCCCAGCCGGAACCCGGTCGGCGGTGGTCACGGCCCGACTATATGCCGCAAATTGGTCAGACGGCGCAGATATACAAAGGTCAGGCCGCATAGGTACGCAGCACGCGGAGCGCGGCGGCGCCGTGCGGGCCGCGCACGGCCAGCCCGGAATCCTCGGGGGCGAGCCGCTGCGCGGCGACCCGGCAGAACGAACCGGCCGGGCCGGTGATCGAGGAATCAGCGCCCTCCGGGCCGAACCGCCAGGTGGCTGTCCCGTCCGGGGCGGTGAGCTCGCAGAACACGTCGTACGGGCCGCCGCCGTTGAGCGACAGGGCGTAGGGCAGCGTGCGGTGCGCCAGCCAGGCGACGTTGCGCAGCCGGCTGGTGTCCGGGAAGTCGATGCCCAGCGGGCCGGTGATGTCCAGGCCGTGCGCCCACGCCTCGGCCAGCCGGGTGGTGGCCAGCGTGGCTGGCTTCATCGGTGTCTCGACCCAGGCCATCGGCTGCTTGGGGTCGGCCGCGCGCAGCGCGGCCAGCGCAGCGGCCCGGGCCTGCTGCCAGCGCCGGAAGACCTCGGCCGGTGCGGCCCGTTCGGCCTGGACGAGCTGGTTCATGATCTCGTCCACACTGGCACCCGTGCCCACGCTGCCGCGGGCGGCCGGCCCGGCCCGCAGGTCGGCGCCGGCCGCGCTGGCCACCACGGCCTCGTCGCTCTGGGCCAGGTGCAGCACGACATCCGCGACGGACCAGCCGGCCGCGGCCGACGGCCTGGCCCACTGCGCTTCATCCAGCCCGGCCAGGATGCCGTCCAGCCGGTCCTGCTCGGCTTCCAGATCCTCGAAGATGGCCATGCGAGCGACTATGCCACAGCGTCTGCGTCTACACCACAGACCCAGCCCGGCGCTGCTCGATGGCGTCGGCCACCAGGGCCAGGAAGCGGTATCCGGCGTGCACGAACCGGGTGTACGGGGCGATGCAGAAGCAGACCACGATCGTGGCCAGGTGGATGACCAGGATCAGGCCGAACGCCGGCGTGGCCCGGAGCAGCAGGGTGAGCAGCCCGGTCAGCGCGAGCAGGCCGAGGCCGAGGATGAGCCCGTAGTCGGCGATCCCCGGCGCAGCCGGATCCCCGGGCGCCCGCAGCGCGATCAGCCCGGCGCAGCCGGCCAGCATGCTCAGCCCGCCGGCCGTGCCCAGGATGACCGGGACGGACAGCAGCGGGTAGGGCGGGGCGATGCCCAGCACGTCCTGCAGGAACGCGGCCAACACGGTGGCCGCGAAACAGGCCAGGAACCCCCCGGCGACCGCGCCATGCAGCCGCCGCCGGGCCGGCGACGGATCGTCCCCCGACGCGTAGCACTCCTCGCCACCGCCGTGCATGTTGCGCAGCCGGGCCGCGGCGGCCAGCGCCGTGCCCACCGCCCGCCAATCGGCCAGGCCCCGCAGCGGGCCGTGCACATCACGCCAGTACCAGGCCAGCCCGCGCAGCAGCACGGCCCCGCTCCACGCCGTCGGCAGCAGGACCAGGACCAGCAGCGCCGGGTACGCGATGACCCGGTACGGGCTGCCGTGCCGCAGCAGGGCACCGAACCCTTCGGCCGCCCCGGCCAGCACCACCAGGGCCACCGCGACCAGCACACCGGCCGCCAGGCGGGCCGGCCAGCCCCGCGGCCACCAAGGCCGCAGCCACCCCGGCCGCGGCCGGCCGGCCCAGGGCGGCGACGGCAGATAGTGCGCATAGCTGGCCCGCCGCACCGCGCTGAGAATCCGGGGCGGGTCGACCGCGAACTCGTGCGGCGGCGCGTACATGCAGGCGTGGAAGCAGGCCCGGCAGTCGTGGCACAAGTTGGCCAGCTGGGTGATGTCACCGTCGCCGAGCAGGGTGCGCCGCTCCAGCGCCGGGAACACCGCGCAGTACCCCTCGCAGTACCGGCACGAGTTGCAGATGTTCAGCTGCCGCTCGGCCTCGGCGAACAGCTCATCGACTACCGGCGGCCGCCGCTCATCCAGCACGGGTGGCCTCCGTGCCGGCGATGCGGCCCCACACGTGCCCGATGGTCAG
This sequence comes from Streptosporangiaceae bacterium, assembly GCA_036567525.1. GTDB lineage: Bacteria > Actinomycetota > Actinomycetes > Streptosporangiales > Streptosporangiaceae > RYN-230. Next base: position 3,668 of record DATCUG010000314.1, read on the forward strand.
CCCGAAGCCGGCCAGGTACCCGGTGGACAGGATGTTGCCGGACATGATCTCCCCGGCGGCGAACACGTTGCGCAGCACCGAGCCGTCGGTGCGCAGCACCCGGGCCTGCTCGGTGACCGCCACGCCCAGGTAGGTGAACGTGATCCCGGGCCGCAGCGGCACCGCGTAGAACGGCGGGGTGTCGATCGGCTGCGCCCAGTGGCTCTTGGCCGGGCTGAGGCCCTCGGTCGCGCAGGAGTCCAGACCGCTGGGGTCGAACCGGCCGCCAGGCCGGATGGCCGCGTTGAACGAGCGGACCGTCGCGACGACCGGGTCCGGGTTCAGGCCCAGCGACTCCGCCAGCCTGCCCACCGAGCCAGCGGAGAACGGCCGGTACATCGGCGGCAGGAACAGCCCGCGCACTTTCGCGTCCCAGATCGAATAGCCGATCTGGCCCGGCTGGCCGGCCACGTTCCGGCCCCAGATCGCGTACCGCTTCGGCCACAGGTCCTCGCCCTCGTCGTAGAACCGCTGGCCCTGCGAGTTGACCACGATGCCGAACGGGATCGAGTCGAGCCGGGTGGCGATGCCGCCGTCGAACCGGGGCGACCGCGCGTCGATGGCCACCGCGTGGAAGCCGCGTTCCTCGCCCGCCCGGGCCGCGCCGTGTGCGTACAGCGCGGCCAGCACCTGGCCGTCGTTGTCGGCCGAGCCGCGGATCAGGTAGTTGTCCGCCGCGTCCCCCCAGTACCGGCGCAGCCACTCGATGTTGGCTTCGAAACCGCCGCTGGCGCAGACCACCGCCCGGGCCGGCACGACGCCGTCGCCGGTGACCACTCCGGTGCACCGGTCGCCCGCCAGCACCAGGTCCGAGACGCAGCAGCCGTACCGCACCGTCACGCCCAGCCGGGCCAGCGCCCGGTGGTACGTGTTGATCAGCGCCTTGCCGCCGCCCAGGAAGAACCGGTTGGTCCGGCCCAAGTGCAGCGTGCCGGCCAGCGGCGGCTGCCAGCGCACGCCCTGCCCGGTCATCCAGGCCGGCACGCTCTCCGAGTCCCGGACGGTCAGCTCGGCCAGTTTCTCGTTGCTCGGCCCGGTGCCCACCCCGCCCAGGTCGCGCCACAGCTCACCGGGCAGGTAGCTGCCCGGGCTGTAGGCATCGGACCAGCTGTGCGCGCAGCGGATGTTCCGGGTGTGCCGGGTGTTGCCGCCGCGCAGCGCGGCCGGCCCGCGGTCCAGGAGCAGAACCCGTCCCCCAGACCGGCCGGCGAGCCGGCCCGCGGTGAGGGCGGCGACGAGTCCCGCGTTGCCGCCGCCGATCACCACGACGTCCCACATCTGCTGCTCAGTCAGGCCAGGCCTCCCGCGGTGACGACCGGCTCGGCCGGCACCCCGTCGGCCACGTCGGTGAAGTAGTCGCCCGCCACCGTCTGGTCGCCGCCGTCCCTGGCCCGGACCGCCTTGAGCAGCACCGTCCCGGCGTAGCAGATGACCAGGTTGACAACCACACCGATGAAGCCAATGTAGATACCGACGTCGGTGTTCAGCCCGAGGTGGCTGAGCGAGAACGCGGTGCCGCCCCAGTGCACTTCCTTGAGCGCCGGGTTGGGGGTCAGGTAGAACGTCCAGACACAGGCGACCATCCCGGCCAGCCAGCCGGCGATCAGCGCGCCGCGGTGCAGCCACCGGGTGTACAGGCCGAGCATCACCGACGGCAGCGTCTGCAGGATGATCGCGCCGCCGAGCAGCTGCAGGTCGATGGAGAACTGCGGGTTGATCAGCAGGATGAACAGCAGCGCACCCGCCTTGACCAGCAGCGAGACGATCTTGCTGACCTGGGTCTCCTCGCGCTGCGAGGCGTCCTTCCGCAGGTACTCCTTGTAGATGTTGCGGGTGAACAGGTTGGCCGCGGCGATCGACATGAACGCGGCCGGGACCAGCGCGCCGATCACGACCATCGCGAAGGCCAGCCCGGTGAACCAGTGCGGGAACATGTGCTGGAACAGGTTCGGCACCACGGTGTTCGTGTTCGGCTTCCCGTTCGCCCCGGTCAGCGGCGGGATGTGGCCCGCGATGGCCATCGCGCCGAACAGCGCGATCAGCCCGAGCACGAAGCTGTAGATGGGCAGCCCGGCCATGGTCCGCTTGACCACGGCCCGGTTCCTGGTGGTGAGCACGCCGGTGACCGAGTGCGGGTAGAGGAAGATGGCGAACGCCGAGCCGAGCGCCAGCGTGATGTACTGCCACTGGTTGGCCCCGGTCAGCAGGTTGCCGGTGCCCGGCGGGGTCGCCTTGAAGTGCGCGTTGAAGCTGTCGAAGATGTGCCCCCAGCCGCCCAGCTTGGCCGGGATGACGATGATGGCCACCGCGATCACCAGGTAGACCAGGCCGTCCTTGATGAAGGAGATCATCGCTGGGGCGCGGACGCCGGACTTGTAGGTGAACGCGGCCAGCACCGCGAACGCGATGATCAGCGGCCAGGACCCGGAGATGCCCATGGTGAGCAGCACGGCCTGGATGCCGAGCAGGTTGAGTGCGATGTAGGGCATGGTGGCCACGATGCCGGTGATGGCCACGGCCAGCGCCAGGGTGGGCGAGCCGAACCGGGCCCGGACGAAGTCGGCTGAGGTCACGTAGCCGTGCGTTTTGCACACCGACCAGAGCCGGATCATGATCAGGTAGACCAGCGGGTACTCGATGGCCACGTAGGGCAGCGCGTAGAAGCCGATCGCCCCGGACCCGAATAGCAGCGCGGGCACGGCCACGTAGGTGTAGGCGGTGTACAGGTCGCCGCCGACCACGAACCAGCTGATCCAGCTGCGGAACCCGCGGCCGGCCAGCGCCCAGTCGTCCAGCGTGAACTCGGACGTCTTGCGCCACCGCCCGGCCCCGAAGCCGATCGCGGCGACCACGGCGAACAAGATGATGACGATGGTGAGCTCGAGGCCTTGCAGTGGCATGTCAGCTCCTCGGCCTGGTCGCCACGAAGACGATGGCGGTGACCGCTGCGGCGAGCAGGGTGAACATGACCTGGAACCAGAAGAAGAACGGCCAGCCGAACAGGCGCGGGTTCTCCCGGTTGTAGATCACGGTGATCAGCGGCAGCACGATGGGCACGAGCAGCAGCCAGTTCCACCGGCTGCGGTCGCTCTGGGCGGCCGGGGGCAGCCCGGCCGGCGGGGGATCCTGCGGGGCAGAGGCCTGGGTCATCGTCGACTCCTTAATCCGGGCGGGGGTTAGCCGGGGCCAGGGGTTAATCGGGGTCAGGCCAGCCGAAGCTGGGTTCCGGATGGGGCAGCGGGGGCAGGTCCCAGGTGGCCGCGGACGGCTGGGCCGGCCCGGCGGCCACCGGCACGTCGATCACCGTGGGCAGCCCGGAGCCGAGCGCCGTCTTCAGCGCCGGGCCCAGGTCGCCGGCCGTCTCCACGCGCAGCCCCTGGGCGCCCATGGCCCGGGCCAGCGCCGCGAAGTCGGCCGAGTAGGGCGCGCCGTCGGCCGCGTAGCGGAACGTGGTAGCCAGCTCGCGATCCGCGCCGAAGTAGCCGCGCTGCTGGTCGCGGATGGAGATGAAGCCGCCGTTGTTCCAGACCAGCCACACGGCCGGGATGCCGTACTGCACCGCGGTGGCCACCACGCTGGGCAGCATCAGGAACCCGCCGTCGCCGACCACCGCCACCGCCGGGGTGTCCGGGGCGGCCAGCCGCGCGCCCAGCACCCCGGCCATGCCGAAGCACATCGACGCGAACCCCCAGCTCTGCAGCAGCGTGCCGGGCCCGCCCGGCGGCCATTCCTGGACGATCCAGTTGTGGTGCACGCCGACGTCGGACAGCAGGATGCCGTCCGGCGGCAGCGCCGCGCGCAGGTCGGCCAGCACCCGCTGCGGCCGCAGCGGGGTGGCCTCCGAGGTCCGCTCGGTGGCCGTGTGCTGCTCCCAGTCCCGGGCCCAGCCCGCGATCTCGGCCAGCCACCCCGCAGTGTCCAGCGGGCCGGCCAGCGCGGCCGTCAGCTGGCCCAGCACGTCCCGGGGATTGGCCACCACGCCCAGCGTGACCGGGTAGTTGCGGCCCAGCTCGGCCGGGTCCACGTCCACCTGGATCAGCCGGGTGGGCGGGATCGAGTAGGTGTAGCCGGGCCGCCAGGAGCTGGTCGACCGGTCGTCGAACCGGGTGCCGAAGGCCAGGATCAGGTCGGCGGTGCGCGCCGCCCGGTTGGCCTGGTAACTGCCGTTCCGCCCGGTCGCGCCCAGGTGCAGCGGCGACCGCGGGTCGATGGCGCCCTTGCCCAGCGGCGACGTGGCCACCGGCACCCGGGCCGCGGCGGCGAACGCCGCCAGCTCCGCCGGGGCGTCCGCGTTCAGCACCCCGTACCCGGCCACGATGACCGGCCGCGACGCGCCGCGCAGCAGGTCCACGATCGCGGCCACATCGGCCGCCGCGGCGGCGGACCGCGGCGAGACGCCGCGCCGCCACAAGCCGGGGTCGGGCACCGGTTCGTCGGTGGTCTCCACGAACACGTCCAGCGGCACGTCCAGGTGCACCGGGCCGGGGCGCCCGCCGAGCATGACCCCGAACGCCTGGCGCAGCATCAGCGGGAGCTGCCCGGCCCGGGTGGCCTGGAAGCTGCGCTTGACGTAGGGCCGCAGCACGCCGGGGTTGTCCGCCTGGTAGTGCCGCCCGGTCTCCTGGAACGGCGCCCGGTTGAACTGCGTGGTTGGCACGTTCCCGGTGATGGCCAGGAACGCCGACGAGTCCATCAGCGCCGAGCCGAGCGCGACCGGCAGGTTGGCCGAGCCGGGCCCGACCGAGGTGAACGTGGCCAGCGGCTGGTGCCGGATCCGGTAGTACGCGTCGGCGATGAAGCCGGCCGCCGACTCGTGGTGCACGGAAATCGTGCTGATCTCCCCGCGCCGGTCGTACAGCGCATCCAGCAGGCCAAGATCACCGTGCCCGCACAACCCCACCACGTACGGGACCCGCTCCCGGATGAGGTAGTCGGTGATGATCTCCGCGCCCTTCACGCCGCCCCTTCCGCCGAGCCGGATGCCTTATTGCGTATTAAGCAAGCCGTTGCATGATGCGCGACAGTATGGCAGCCTGATGATCCCGTCAAGAGGGAGCTGGCGCACATGACAGGGCTGCTCGCGGGCACCACCGGCCTGCTCATCGACGGGCAGTGGGAGCCGTCCCGGGCCGAGCTCGCGGTGCTGGACAAGTACACCCGGGAGCAGATCGCCGGGCTGGCTCAGGCCAGCCCAGCTGACGTCGGCCGGGCGGTGACCGGCGCGGTAGCCGCCGCGCAGCGGCCGCTGCCGCCAGCCCGGCGGCAGGACATCCTGGCCGGGGCGGCCGAGCTGCTGGACGCCCGGCGGGACGAGATCGGCGCGCTGTACGTAGCCGAGACCGGGTTCACCCCGGCCGACGCGGCCACCGAGCTGACCCGGGCGGTGGCCACCCTGCGGCTGTCCGCCGGGGAAGCGGTGCGCATCGCCGGCCAGGAGATACCGGTGGCCGCCACCCCGGGCAGCGAGAACCGGCTGGCGTTCACCATCCGGGTGCCGGTCGGCGTGGTCGCCGCCATCACCCCGTTCAACGCCCCGCTGAACACAGTGCTGCACAAGGTCGGCCCGGCCATCGCGGCCGGCAACGCGGTCGTGCTCAAGCCGGCCGAGCAGACCCCGCTGTGCTCGGTCGCGCTGGCCCAGGTGCTGCTCGACGCGGGCCTGCCGCCCGGGTTCCTGCAGCTGGTCTGCGGCCCGGGAGAGAGCACGGGGGCGGCGCTGGTGGCCGACCGGCGGGTCCGGTTCTTCACGTTCACCGGCTCGGCCGCGACCGGCCTGGCCATCAAGCAGAACTCCGGGATCGCCAAGACACACCTGGAACTGGGCTCCAACAGCGCCTCGATCGTGGCCGCCGACGCCGACCTCGACCTGGTCACCGACCTGGTCATCCGGGCCGGCTACCGGAAGGCGGGCCAGGTGTGCACCAGCGTGCAGCGGCTGCTCGTGCATCACTCCGTGCTGGACGAGCTGGCCGGCCGGCTGGCCAAGCGGGTGGCCGGGCTGCGGGCCGGCGACCCGCGCGACCCGGCCGTCCAGGTCGGCCCGCTGATCGCGCCAGCCGAGGCGGAGCGCGCCCAGCGCTGGATCCAGCAGGCCGCGGGCGGTGGCGCCAGCATCCTCACCGGTGGCGAGCGGGACGGCCCGGTGCTGGCCCCGGCGCTGCTCCGCGACCCGCCACCGGACAGCCGGATCATGACCGAGGAGATCTTCGCCCCGGCCGTCGCGCTGGCCGGGGTGGCCAGCCTGGACGAGGCCATCGGCGTGGTCAACGGCAGCGAGTACGGCCTGCAGGCCGGGGTGTTCACCCAGGACCTGGACGCCGCCTTCCACGCCGCCCGGCAGCTCCGGGTGGGCGGCGTGATGATCAACGACACGTCCAGCTACCACGCCGACGCGATGCCCTACGGCGGGGTGAAGGACAGCGGTTACGGCCTGGAGGGCCCCCGTTATGCGGTGCAGGACATGACCGATCCCCGGATCATCGTGCTCAACCTGCGGGAGCGGCCATGACCATGCCGCTGTCCGGGTGCAGCTTCGGCTGGCTGCACCTGGCCCCGCTGCCCGACGCGCTGCGCGCACTGGCCCGGCACGGCTTCCGGTCCATCGAGCTGACCACCGCGCCCCCGCACCTGTCCGCGCCCACCGCGGGCCCGTACGAACGGCAAGAACTAGCCCGCCTCCTGAACGCCCTCGACTTGTCGGTGACGTCGGTCAATCCCAGCTTTGCCGACATCAACCTGGTCAGCACCAACCCGGAGTTCCGCGCGCTGAGCGAGCGCCAGTTGCTGGCCAACATCGAGCTGGCCGCGGATCTGGGCGCCGGGTACGTGGTCGTCATCCCGGGCCGCCGCCACGCGCTGGCCCCGGCCCCGGACGACGCGGCCCGGGCCGTGCTGGACCAGGGCCTGGACCGGCTGCTGGCCCGGGCCGATCAGCTCGGCATCACGCTGGCTTTGGAGAACAGCCCGTACGGCTACCTGGGCCGGGCCAGCGACCTGGCCAAGATCGCGGCGGACTGGGACACGCCCCGGCTGCGGCTGACCTACGACGTGGCCAACGCGCTGGCCATCGAGGACCCGGCCGAGGGGGTCCGGCAGGCGGCCAGGTACCTGGCCCTGGCGCACGTCAGCGACACCTGGCGGGACACCTGGGCGCACACCGCGGCGGGCACCGCCGAGGTCGACTTCGGCGGCTTCGCCGCCGCGCTGCAGGCGGCCGGTTTCACCGGGCCGACGGTGTACGAACTGGTGGACGGCCTCGATCCGGAGCCGCGGCTGCCCGCCGGGCTGGCCACGCTGGCCACCGCGGGGTGGGCGCCATGAGCCTGCCGCAGGCCGTCGACGTGCTGGTGGCGGGGTCCGGCGCGGCCGGGCTCACCGCGGCGCTGGCGGCGGCAGCCGGGGGCGCTGGCGTTCTGCTGGTGGAAAAGGGAGAGAAGCTGGGCGGGACCTCGGCGCTGTCCGGCGGGCGGGTGTGGGTGCCGGGCAATCACCTGCAGCACGGGGACAGCCTGGCCGCGGCGGCCAAGTACCTGGCCGGCCTGTACAGCGAGCGGTACCCGGAGATGACCGGGGCGGTGCTGAACAGCGGGCCGGACATGCTGCGGTTCGTCGAGAAGCACTCCGTGTACCGGTTCGCCGCGTGCCCCGGGTACCCGGACTACGATCCGGTCCGGGCCGGCGCGACCGACGGCGGGCGGGCGCTGGACATGATGCCGGTCGACACCCGCCAGCTCACCCCGCTGGCCGCGGACATCCTGCGGCCGCCGGGCTACCTGCCGATGTCGTTCGCGGAATGGGACCGCTGGCGCTACCCGGGCCAGTTCGACTGGGACCTGCTCCGCGAGCGGGACCGGGACGGGATCCGGACCAACGGGATGGCGCTGGTCGCCGGGCTGCTGGACGGCGCGGTGCGGGCCGGGGTGGCGGTGCGCACCGGCACCCGGCTGACCGGGATCCGGGACGGCGCCGCCGAACTGGCCCACGACGGGCAGGTCAGCACGGTGCGTGCGGCCGCGGTCATCCTGGCCACCGGGGGCTTCGACTGGGACCAGGAGCTGCGGGTGATCTACCAGCCGGCCGCCCAGCGGGCCAGCGGCGCGCCGCCGACCAATACCGGCGACGGGCTGCGCATCGCCGCCGACGCCGGCGCGGGCCTGGACAACCTGGCCGAGGGCTGGTGGATGCCGATGCTGGCCATCCCGGGCGAGACGCTGCTCGGCCAGCAGTTCTACCGGTCGCTGATCCGGGAGCGCGGGCTGCCCCGGCAGATCATGGTCAACACCGCGGGCCGCCGGTTCGTCAACGAGGCGCTGCCCTACAACGAGATCGGCAAGGCGCTGCACCGGACCGACGGCCCGGTGCACCTGATCTTCGACGAGGGGTACCGGACCCGGTACCCGATGCCCGGGGTGCCCGGTGACGGCCCGGTGCCGGACTGGGTCGGCCGCGGCCGGACGCTCAGCGAGCTGGCCGCGCGGATCGGGGCCAGCGGGATCGCGCTGGCCGAGACCGTGCGCCGGTGGAACTCCGCCTGTGCCGCCGGGACGGACGCCGAGTTCGGCCGCGGCGAAGGCGCCTACCAGCGGTTCTGCGGCGACCCGGCGGTCCTGCCCAACCCCAGCCTGGGTCCGCTCGACCAGCCGCCGTTCTACGCGGTCGAGGTGCTGGCCGGGACGATCGGGACCAAGGGCGGGCCGGTGACCAGCACTGACGGGCAGGTGCTGCGGGCCGACGGCACGGTCATCCCCGGGCTCTACGCGGTGGGCAACGCGGCGGCGTTCTGGACCGCGGACGGGTACCCGGGGCCGGGCGCCACGCTGGCGGCGGGCATGACGATGGGATACCGCGCGGGCCAGCACGCAGGGCGGACCGTACGCTGACGTGCATGACGACGGACTCGGGCAAGGGACTGATCGGCTCGCTGCTGCACGGTCTGGAAATCCTGGACATGTTCGAGCGCGACCGGCCCGAGATCGGCATCGGGGAGATGGCCCAGCAGCTCGGCCTGCACCGGTCCACCACGTCCCGGCTGGCCGCCACGCTGGCCGTGGCCGGCTACCTGGAACCGGCCGGGGAACCGGGCCGGTACCGGCTGTCCGGCCGGCTGGCCGCGCTGGGCGAACTGGCCGCGGCCGCGGGCGATGTGCGCCGCACCGCGCTGCCCTACCTGCAGGACCTGGTCCGGGAGCTGGGCGAGACCGGGCACCTGGGCGTGCTGGAGGGCACCGAGGCGGTGACCATCGAGGTGGTCGACGGCTGGCAGACGGTGCGCATGCACTCCTGGGTCGGCAAGCGGTCGCCCGCGCACTGCAGCTCGATCGGCAAGGCGCTGCTGGCCGGGCTGAGCGACGCCGAATTCGCCGCGCGCTATCCCGGCCGCCGCCTGGAAGCACGGACCGGCCGGACCATCACCGACACCGCCACGCTCCGGGCGCAGCTGGCCGGCGTGCGGGCGCAGGGCTACGCGGTGGACCAGGAGGAGCTGGAGCCGCACCTGTGCTGCGTGGCGGGCCCGGTGTTCGACCGCACCGGGGCGGTGGTGGCCAGCATCAGCGTGTCCGGCCCGGACTCCCGGATCGATGAGGCGAGCATCCCCGCTGTCGCGGCCACGGTGCGCCGGGCCGCCGCCCAGATCAGCGCTCGTCTCGGTGCCCCCCGCGACATACCAGATTGGAGCAGTCATGACCTCGGTAGCCTTCCTCGGCCTGGGCCGGATGGGCAGCCTGATGGCCGGGCGGGTGCTCGCCGCCGGCCACGACCTGACCGTGTGGAACCGGACGGCCGGGCGGACGCAGCCCCTGGTCGCTGACGGCGCCCGGGCCGCCGCGACCCCCGCCGCGGCCGCCGCCGACGCGGACGTCGTGATCACCATGGTGTCCGATCCGCCGGCCCTGTCGGCTGTGCTGGACGGGCCGGATGGGGTGGTGGCGGGCATCCGGCCGGGCGCGTGCCTGGTCGAGATGTCCACCGTCGGCCCGGCCGCGGCGCTGGCCGCCCGGTCACAGCTACCCGGCGGCGTGGGGTTCGTGGACGCGCCGGTCATGGGCAGCATCACTCCGGCGGCCAGCGGGGAGCTGACCGTGCTGGCGGGCGGGGACGTGGACCGGGTGGAGAAGATCCTGTCCATCTTCGGCCGGGTGGTGCACTGCGGCCCGGCCGGCTCCGGCGCGGCCCGCAAGATCGTGCTGATCAGCGCGGCGCTGGCCGGTGTCACCCTGGTCGGCGAGCTGCTCGCGCTGGCCGATGCGCTCGGCGTGCCCCGCGACGCCACGCTGGACGGCCTGGCTGCCGGGCCGCTGGCCGGTGCGGTGAACCGGGTGAACAGCACCAGCAGCGACTTCACCGTCGCGCTGGCCGCCAAGGACCTCGGCCTGGCCATCGCCGCGGCCGGCCTGCCGCAGCTGACCGCCGCCCGCGACTGGCTCCGCGCCGCCGCCGCCGAAGGCGCCGCCGACCAGGACCTCCGCCACGTAGTAGAGCACATCCACCCCCGCTAACGGCACGCCGCCTGGCCGCGCCCGGCACCCCACAGGCCCCGCTAATCCCATGGGTCCAACTAGACCCACCGGCCCCGGCGGCTCCTACGCCGGCAGTCGTGATCAACTGATTGGTGTCGTCATAGCGACAGCAACCGGTTGATCACGAACGGAAGGGGCTAGGGGCGGGTGGCGCGGAGCAGGAGGTAGTCGATGAGGTGGTGGCGGTAGAGCAGGTCCACCTGGCGGAGCAGCAGGCGGGCGGTGGCCTGCTGGCCGGGCGGCGCGCCGGTGGGGGCGGCCAGCCGGGCTTGGCTGAGCCGGATGGCCGGGGCGATCACTTCCGCGCCGCACAGCGTGACCTGGACGTCGACCAGGCCCGCGGCCCGGGCGGCGGCAGCGATCTGGGCCGCCGTCATGACCGCGCTGGCCCGCATGCCCCACAGCCGGAGCTGGGTCAGGCCGGCCAGCGCCTCGGCCGGGGTGCGCGGCCAGCGCTGCACCGCGACGTCCGAGGTGGTCAGCACCCCGCCGGGGCGGAGCACCCGCACGCACTCGGCGAAGAACTCGGCCCGGGACCGGAAGTGGAACGCGGCCTCCACGCTGATGATCCCGTCCACGGCCCCGCCGGCCACCGGCAGCCGGGCGGCGTCGGCGGCCACCGGGGCGGCGGCCGCCTGGCGCAGCCGGTCCCGGCCCGCGGCCAGCTGCCATTCGGTGATGTTCACGGCCAGCAGCCGGCGCGGCCGGACCTGCTCGGCGATCACCGGGTCCTGGGTGCCGAGCCCGTTCCCGGCATCGAGGATCACGCCCCCGGTGGGCAGCGCGGCCGCGACCGTGTGGACCAGCCGGCGGCAGGCCGTCTCGGCCTCGTCCTCGGTGCCCGGGCCCTGCCACAGGCCGAGGTTGAGCCAGCCGGGGGAGATGGCCAGGAAGAAGTCGGCGCCGATGCTCTCGTAGACCCGGGCGACCGGGTTGCCGCCCTGGCGCAGGATGGTGGCGGCATGCCGTGCCTGCTCGCCCGTCCACCCGGTTAGCCACGCCGTCCTGGCTGCCATCTGATTCTCACCCTACGGTAGAGCTAGCTCCCCACCGGATACGGGTGCAGGGTCTATGGCACCGCAGGCCTGGGCGCGTCACGATAGGTGTCATGCGACCGCTGTTCCGCTGGCTGATCCGGCTCCTGGGCCTGCGCGAGGCCGTGCAGGTGTGGAAGGCCCTGGTCCGCCTGCTCCGCCGCCTCCGCTAGCCGGGCCGGCCCGGGTAGCTGGCGATCTCGATCAGGTTCTGGTCCGGGTCGCGGATGTAGACGCTGGTCATTGGGCCCTGCGCGCCGGTGCGCGGCACCGGGCCCTCCTCGACGGTGACTCCGGTGGCGGCCAGGTGGGCGACCACCTCGTCCAGCGGGGTGCTGGTGACCAGGCACAGGTCGGCGCTGCCCGGGGCCGGGTGCGCGGCATGCGGGTCGAACTCGTGACCGGCCTGATGCAGGTTGATCTTGCTGGGGCCGAACGCCAGCGCGCGGCGGCCCTGGCCGAACGTGACCGGTTGCATGCCCAGCACCTGCTGGTAGAACGTGATGGTCCGGTCCAGGTCGGCCACGGTCAGCACGAGATGGTCCAGGCCGGTGATGGCGACCGGCGGCGCCGGGCTTTCCTCCGTCACACTGCCCAACGTACCGCCGCCCGTTGGGCTGGGCGCTATGGCCTGTTCTATCGCGACACGATATAATTGTTGCTAGCGTAGCCCGCGCTGGAGAGCGAGGGGGCACGGCCAGCGGGACACGCCCGGGCAGGAATGGAGGTGGCGGCAATGAGCCTTGGCGCACACGAGCAGCAGGCACTGGACGCCATCGAAGATGGGCTAGCCAGCGCCGCGCCGGAACTGACTGTGCTGCTGGCTACGTTCACCCGGCTGGCGGCGGGGGAGGAGATGCCGGCCTGGGAACGGATCCGGCCGGCCGGACGGCAGGCCGCCGAGCGCATCGGCCGGAGTTTCGGCCACGGTGGGCACGGTGGGCATGCGCTGCGGCAGCGCCCGGGGCGGACGGGGACCTTCCTGCTGCTGTGGCTGACCGTGGCGATCAGCCTGATCACACTGGCGGTCATGCTCAACCGCAGCACCGGCCGGGGTGGCTGCGCGGCGCCGTGGCGGGGAGTGTGCGCAGGCCAGGCACTAGCCCGCGGAGTTGGCCTGGTCATGCCGCCCGGGCTGAGCGCGGTTGTGCGATAGGTGGTGGCGGCCGCCGCGGCCCGGAAATCCTCTATCGTGCCACGATAAGACTCGTGATCATTTTCACATCGTGTTACGATACAAATTACCGGAGTCTCACGGAGGGAGGATCCGATGTCTTCAGGGAGTATTTCGGAGCATCTCAGAACCGGGGCGGCGCCGGCTGACCAGGCGCCTGCCCGGCTGCCCGGTATCGCTGACCCGGTCCCCGTCGGGATCGCCGGCTTCGCCATGACCACGTTCATCCTGTCCTGCATCAACGCCGGCTTTTTCGGCGGCACCTCGGCCACGCCGATGGTGCTGGGGCTGGCCATCTTCTACGGCGGTCTGGTGCAGTTGCTGGCCGGCCTGTGGGCCTTCCGCCGTGGCGAGACGTTCGTGGCGGTGGCGTTCTGTTCCTACGGCGGCGGCTTCTGGCTGTCGTACTTCTTCCTGGTCTACTTCATCGCCCCGCACCTGGCCCCGTCGGTGGCCGGGAACGCGGTGGGGCTGTACCTGCTGGGCTGGCTGATCTTCACCGCCTACATGACGATCGCCGCGCTGCGCACCAGCGTGCCGGTGCTGTGCGTCTTCGTCACGCTGACCGCCACCTACCTGCTGCTGACCCTGGCCAACCTGGGCGTGGCCACGTCCTCGCTGCTGCCCATCGGCGGGTACGTGGGCATCGCCTGTGGCGTCTCGGCCTGGTACGTCGCGTTTGCCCACGTGACCAACGCCAGCTTCGGCCGGGAACTGATCCCCACCTTGCCGCTCAGCTGACCGGTATGGCCGGCCCGGCCGGCTGATCACCGGCCAGCGCGTGCCGGGCATAGGCCCGCACGTCGGCGTCGGTGTCGGCCAGCGCGGCGTGCAGGATCTCCCGCGCCGCGGGCAGGCCGGCCTGGGCGGCCAGGCTGATGACCGCGGCCTTGCGCACATCGGCGTGCGGGTCGGCGGTGGCCCCGCCCAGGCTGGCCAGCGCGAGCTGCGGGCCGGCCGCAGCCAGCGCCTGGGCGGCGCCCACCCGGACCTGCCAGGCCGGGTCGTGCAGC
>DATCUG010000315.1:0-12506 GCA_036567525.1 Streptosporangiaceae bacterium
CGAGTTCTACGCACCATCCCCGGCTTCCTGCTGCTGCTCGGCGAATGGGGCCGGGTGCCGGCCCGCCACGGGCCGGTTCCCCCGCGCGCCACGGCCGCCACCGGCCTGTCTGCCGGTCCATTCTGGCCTGCTGTCCAGAAATAGCCGGCCGTTGGGTAAAGAATGGCCGTCATGGAACGTTTCGCCGGTACCCGGGCGCTGATCACCGGCGGCAGCCGGGGCATCGGGGCCGCTGTGGCCCGCCGCCTGGCCGCCGAGGGCGCGGCCGTCACCATCACCTACCGCAGCAACGCCGGGCTGGCCGACGACCTGGTGGCCGAGCTCACCGCGGCCGGCCACACCGCGTTCGCGTTCCGCTGCGACGTGCGCGACCGGGCGCTCGCGCACCAGGTCGCGCAGGACGCTGCGGACCGGATGGGCGGGCTCGACGTGCTGGTCAGCAACGCCGGGGTGGAGTACTTCGGGCCGCTGGCCGGCATCACCGAGGAGGACGTCCGGCGGATCCTCGACACCAACGTGGCCGGCCAGCTGTACGCGGTGCAGGCCGCGGTCCCGCTGATGACCGGTGGCGGCCGGATCGTGCTGATGTCCTCGGTGAGCAACGGCATCGCCGTGTACCAGCACAGCCTGTACGCGGCCAGCAAGGCGGCGGTGGTCGCGCTGGCCCGCAACCTGGCCCCCGAGCTGGCCGCGCAGAACATCGCCATCAACGCCATCGCCCCCGGCGGCACCGCCACCGACATGGCTACCGAGAACGCCCCGCACTACACCCACCCGCTGCTGCGTGAATACCAGCTGTCGGCCAGGAAACAGATCAGCCTGCACGCCTCGCTCGGGCGGCTGGCCGAGCCGGAGGAGATCGCGGCCGCGATCGCGTTCCTCGTCTCGCCCGACGCCGCCTACCTCAATGGCGCCACGCTGGCCGCCGACGGCGGCTGGATGTAGCCATTTACCGAACGCCAGTACCCGCTGACGGCCGTCCGCACGGCAGCCAGGCATGCGTTCGCGGCCAGCCCACGGCCAGCCCCGGGGCTAGGCCGGTAACGCGGCCCGCCACACCGGCTGCGGTAACGACCGGACCGTGCACCGGGGCAGGCACCGCTCGATCAGGTCCTGGGCCACGTGCCGCCAGATATCGAGGCCGTGGTGCCGGATCGGCACGCCGAAGCTCTGCGCGTAGACCTCGAGCCGGGGCACCGAGGTGCCCAGCACGTCATAGCCCAGGCCTTCCAGCACTTCCCGGGCGTCGGTGGTGGAGTGCGCCCGGGTAATGCAGCGGTTCAGCAGGATGGACGAGCGCGGCGGCTTGTCCCGGACCGTGCCCACGTCGCTGATCTCCTCGCGGACCGGCGTGGTCCGGTTGATCTCGATCGGCGTCGGCCCGCACGGAATCAGGATCTCGTCCGCGTACCGCATCGCCGACCGGGCGATGCTGGCGTGGTCCTCCAGTTGCGGCGTGTCGATGATGACCACATCGTCCGCCCGGGCGATCTCCGGCACACGCCGATGCAATTCGCGGGATGGCAGCGCGACGATCCGGAATGGGAACGCCGCCTGGGACAGCGAGAGACGCGGATACATGGCCGCCAGATCTGACCATTCCAGGGCGCTGCCCGATGGATCGGCGTCCACCAGGAGCACGCTGTTGCCCGCTTGCGCGAAAACGTGTGCCAGCCAGACCGCCGAGGTAGTCTTCCCCGTGCCCGGCTTCAAGTTAGCCAGGGCGAGACTCAGCCCCGTCATCCAGGCATTATCGCAGCGTCCGTGCCCTTTCGGTAGACAGGGGCCGACCTGGATTGCTGAAGTAAGTATTGCAGTACTTACTGCACTACTGCAATACTGCCACCCCGCTCCGGCTAGGCGATGATCGGATTCAGCCCTCGGGGCGGCGACTCAGACTTGGCGGGCCGCGGCGTTCCAGTGCACCTCGAGGTTGCGGACCAGCGCCGGGCTGAGGTGACAGCGGGCCTGCTCCACCGAGAACGCCGCCATGTACTCGCGGAACACGTCGAGCGGTTCCTGGCCGGCCCGCAGCGTGCACCGGTTGGCCGCCGCATTGACCAGCCCGGAGCTGGTCAGCGCCGTGATCCGCTGATCCACCGCCTGGTCGATGCGGTCCGGCTCGACCACCTCGTCACAGAGCAGGGCGGCATCCGGCTCACCCGCCACCCACTCGCGGCCGGACAGGATGGCCTGCCGGGCGGCCCGGTCGCCGACGAAGCGGGGCAGCCGCAGGTTGGACGCCCCGGGGATGATGCCCTCGTTCCGGGCCGGCAGGAAGAACCGGGATCCACGGGTCGCGATCACATGGTCCATGACGTGCAGCAACTGGCAGGCACCGCCGACCGCGAACCGCTCGACCGCCGCGATCCAGAGCTTTTCCACGGTGCCTTCGGGGTTGGTATCCGGCCGCCCGGTCAGCCGTTCGGCCAGTACGGCGAGTCCGGCATCCGCGTCCGGCGGCACGATCCCGCGGCAGATCTTGTGCACGTAGCCCAAGTCGCGTTCCAGGAAGAACAGGAAGCTGAGCCGCCCGTGATACAGGTGGGTGAGGTTGAGGCCGGAGCCGAACACGCGCACACCCGGGTACCGCGGGTGATCCACCACGCCGCCCCGGATGACGCCGATGTCGATGTCCGGATCGAGCAGGATCAGGTCCACCGCGCACTCGGTCGGGCCCAGCGTGACGTCATCCTCCGCATTGAGATGCCGCGGGTTGCGCAGCTCCAGCAGCCCGGCCCGGCCCTGCCGGGTGACCCGGACCGGGCCAAGGTCCACCGTGCCGGCCGTGCGCAACTCGCCGAGCCGGTCGATGGCCTCGGGCAGCGGGCGCAGCATCGCGCCGATCAGATGCCGGCCGGTCCGCGGCCGGGCCAGCACATGCCCCACCAGCAGGCCCTGCGCGAACTCGATGCCATCTTTCTCCGGCAGCGGCCGGCCCCGCTCGGCGGCCAGGTCCGCCGCGGCGGGCACCAGGCCGGGCACCCGGGCGGCCGCCGCGCCGAGCAGCTCAGCCAGCCGCAGTGACCGGGTGCAGCCGCCGGTCAGCTCGTCATACAGCGTCTCCGCGTGCTCCCGCAGGAAGCTGTCCCGGGCCTGGTCCAGCGCGGTCACCAGCACATCGTGCGCGGCCCGCTCGTCGGCCGAGCGGTGCGCCCGGCCCGGCAGCCGGCTGCGCAGCGCCTGCCCGGCCGCCAGGAACAGGCTGAGCGCGGCCGCCGTCGCGTCCAGCGGGCCGCGCGGGTCAGGGGCTGACGCGGCCCAGGCTGCCGCTTCGGCTGCGGGCAGCCCAGCCCGGGTGAGCACTTCATCCGGCACCGGCGTAGTGGTCATCTGGCCATCATCCCCGGAACGTATGTATCTAGCCCGCCGGACTGGCCTCTGACCGGGTAACGCCAGCAGTTAGCGAGGGGGACCCCGACATGCCCGGTACCTGGCAGCCGATTGCCAACCAGCCCACATTCGACGCAAGCACCATGCTCCTGCTCACCGACGGCACCGTGATGTGCCAGGACTCGGGGGCCACCGACTGGTGGCGGCTGACCCCCGATGAGTGGGGCGACTACGCCAACGGCACCTGGTCGCCGCTGGCCCCGATGACCGACTCACGGCTGTACTACGCGTCGGCGGTCCTCGCCGACGGCCGGGTGTTCGTGGCGGGCGGCGAATATCACAACGGCATCCAGAACGACTGGAACCGGGCCGAGATCTACGACCCGGTCGCGAACACCTGGCACCTGATCAGCACGCCCGGGTGGACGCACATCGGCGACGCGCCGTGCTGTGTGCTGCCGGACGGGCGGGTGCTGCTCGGCTCGATCGACGACATCCGGACCACGCTGTACCACCCGGAGACCGACACCTGGACCGCCACCGGGAACAAGGCCGACCCCAGCTCGGAGGAGGGCTACACGCTGCTGCCCGACGGCACCGTGCTGGCCGCGGAGAACTCCGCCCCGCCGGCCGCCGAGAAGTACCTGATCTCCGCGGGCACCTGGGTCAGTGCCGGCCAGACGCCGCAGTCCCTGGTGGAGAGCAACTTCTCCATCGAGATTGGCCCCTGCCTGCTCCGCCCGGACGGCACCGCGTTCCAGATCGGCGGCAACGGGCACACCGCCGTGTACCACCCGGACCACGATCCGGCCACCCCCGGGTACTGGGCCGAGGGCCCGGACTTCCCGGACAGCTCACCGGGCACGCCGCTCAAGGCCAACGACGCGCCGGGCTGCGTGCTGCCCAACGGGCACGTGCTGTGCGTCGCGGGCACCGCGCCGAACACCGGCGGCTTCGCGGTGAACGGGCAGTTCTTCGAGTTCGACGGCAAGCTGCTCGACCCGGCGCCCGCCCCCGGCAACGCGGGTGGCGAAGTGTTCACCGGCCGGATGCTGCTGCTGCCCACCGGCCAGGTGCTGTTCAGCGCGGGCAGCCCGGCCATGGAGATCTACACCCCGGTGGGCGAGCCGGACGACGAGTGGCGGCCGCACATCAGCCGGCACCCGCGGGACCTGGAGCCCGGCCACACGTACGAGATCCACGGCGAGCGGTTCAACGGGATGACCCAGGCGGTGGCGTACGGCGACGACGCCACCATGGCGACCAACTACCC
Organism: Streptosporangiaceae bacterium; assembly: GCA_036567525.1. Lineage (GTDB taxonomy): Bacteria > Actinomycetota > Actinomycetes > Streptosporangiales > Streptosporangiaceae > RYN-230. Next base: position 4,607 of record DATCUG010000315.1, read on the forward strand.
GCTGGTCCGGCTGGTCAGCGAGGACGGGCACGTGCACTACTGCCGGACGCACCGGCACAGCACGATGGCCGTGGCCACCCGGCGGCGGCCCGTGCACACCCGGTTCACCGTGCCGAACAGCCTGCCGCACGGGCGGTACGACCTCCGGGTGGTGGCCAACGGCATCGCCTCGCCGGAGGCCGAAGTCCGGATCAGCTGACGAGGGGGCAGCCGATCCGGCCGGGCCGGCCAGTCCCCCGGGGCTGGCCGGCCCTCACGTCCCGTGCGGGCACGGAAAGAACATCTTGCCGTCCAGATTGACGTCGAACTTGACCGCGCTGAAGCCGTAGGCCGGCTGATAGACGGCCGCGCAGAACGCCGCGAAGGACCGCCGCCCGGTGCACGTCTGGCCGGGATTGCACACGTAATGGTCGGCGGCGTACTCGGCCTCGCCGACCCACTTGCCGGCCGGCTGCCGGGCTGTCCGGTCGGTGCTGAAGTCGTCCCAGCCACACGGCGTCGCGCCAGGCAGGCCGGTGCAGGTGATCCCGTACTGGCTGCTGCCGCGGAGCTGGGCGGCGGTGCACATCTGGTAGACGTAGCACTCCTCGACCACCGCGCCGTCCGTGTACCGGCGGCCCCACCAGGACAGCAACGGGGAGTTCTTCCACAGCGCGGTCATCCCGAACCGGTGCACCTCGTTGAACGCGTAGGCCAGGTAGTTCTGCGCGTCACCCGGGGTGAGCTGGAACCCGGTAGTGGACGGCGGGTCGAAGCTGTCGATGTCGTCCAGTTCCACCGCGTCGAAACCCTTCCGGGCGCACATCGCGATCCGCTCCCGGAGCATCGGCTCCAGCGCGCGCAGCTGGCGGAAGTCCACCCAGCGTTCCTCGGGGTAGCCGAAGTACACATTGCCGAGCGTGGCGGCCGGGAAATACCTGCCCCACGGCGCCGGGCTGCCATCCGGCCGGTAGTCCTCCCAGGCCAGGTCCAGGTAGCAGACCGTGCGCGGGTGCGGCAGCGTGGCCGCCTGCCAGCGGGCCCGCATCGTGTGCACCTCGGCCCGGGTGGTCAGGAACCCGTCGATGTCATAGATGTCCACCGCGTGCTTACCCGTCCGCTGCAGCGGGGTGACCCGGCCGATCTGCCAGTCCCAGCGCATCGGGCGGTGGTTGGCGGCCAGGTGCGGCGGGTACCAGCACCGGCCCTGGCAGGCCACCGGCGCGGGCAGCGGTACCACCCGCCAGCGGAACCGGGTCACGCTGACTCCAGCCCGGCTGGCCGTCCGCACCGCCACCTGATGCGGGCCGGGCCGGAGCAGGCCGGTGTAGAACACGCGGCGGCTGGGCAGCGCCCGCCACCGGCCGAGGTCCACCCGATACTGCTGGACCGGCCGCCCATCCGCCGAGTTGTAATGCATAACGCCCAGCTGGAAGTACTCGGCGTCGGAGCCGGTGACGTGTTCCGGGGTGCCGTTGATGAACGCGGCCGCCGGGGCCTGGTGCCGTGGGTAGGCGCGCACCGGTGCCGCGGCCAGCCGGCTGACCGAGCGGCGGATGACCCGGAACGTGAACGTGGCCGGCTGGGTCTCGACCACCTCGGCCGCGGTCTCGGTGACCCGCAGCCGGCGCCCGGTGTCCGGGTGGCCGGGCCGGTACTGCCGGGCCGCGAACGGGGTCGCGGTCGAGTCGGACGCGGCCACGCAGCGCGTGCCGTCGGCCCGGCAGGTCTGCCAGCTATACGCGACCGCGAAACTGAGCAGCCTTATGCCCCGCGGCAGCCGCCCCGGCGACCAGCGCAGCCCAGCCGCGCTGACCACCTCGCCATCCTGCGCCCGCCCGGCAATCCGCAGCGTCCCGTGGTGCACCGGCGCCGGAATCGACGCACTGGCCGCCGTCGAGCGCGCGGTGGCTGAGGGCGTGCCCCCGGCTCCGGTCTGCGCCCCGGCCGGCTCACCCGCGGCCAGTGGCACGAGCACCAGCGCGCCCGTGACCGCCGCGGCCACCACCCGGCCACGAGTCCGCGAACCCGCCCGGCGACATATCACCCCGGTGTACGCCGCCGCTGCGGACCACCGACTCTTCACCCCTGCGTACGCGCCGTTCCGGACAATACCGGCAAATCGCCGCGCATCTGGGGTGATAAGTGCGGGTCGCCGCGCATCTGGGGTGATAAGTGCGGGTGCCGACGGGGGGTTCGGTGCTGGTGTGACTGGCGGGACCGGTGGGCACTGGTGGCGGGTCATGGCGCGGGTCCTAGCGGAGGCCTGCGGGGAGCAGGTCGCGGTGGGCGGCTAGCAGGTCGTCGCACATGGCTACCGTCTCGGTGGTGGTGAGGGTGGCGGCGGTGTTCGGGTCGAGCAGGGCGGCCTGGTAGACGTGGTCCCGGGATTCCGCCAGCGCCGCCTGCACGGTCAGCTCGACCACGTTGAGGAACGTCCGGTTCAGCGCGGCGAGCTGCGGCGGCAGTGCGCCGACCGGCACCGGCTTGGCGCCGCCCGCGCCGACCACCGCGGGCACCTCCACGCAGCAGTCCTCGGGCAGGCTGGAGATCAGCCCGCCGTTGCGGATGTTCACGTGCAGCTCCCGCTCCTGGCCGGTCTGGACCGAGTGGATGAACAGCGAGGCCAGCTCGTGCGCCGGGGTCAGGTCGAGCGGCCGGCCCGCGTCCAGGTCGGCCTGCACCGCGGCCAGCTCGCGCAGGTTCTCCTCGGACCGCTCCAGGTAGTCGCCGACGAAGATGCGGAATCGCTCGATCTGTGAGTCGTGCCGCATGAACCACGGCACGTACTCGGCGGAATGCTCGCTGGACTCGGTCGGGAAGTAGCCGAACCGGCGGAAGATCTCCACCCGGACCCGGCGGTGCAGCTCCGGCGACTGGTCGATGACCTCGGCCAGTTTCGGGTACAGGGACTGACCATCCTGCTCGAAGCGGAGCACGAACGCCTGGTGGTTGAAGCCCGCGGTAAGGAACTGGACCCGGTCCGGGTCGGCCCCGACCAGCCCGGTCAGGAACGCCTGGGTGTCCCGCACCGAGTGGCACAGCCCGTACACCCGGTCGAACGGCGTGCCCGCGTACACCGCCCAGGGCAGCATGGCCATCGGGTTGCTGTAGCTGAGCAGGTAGGCGTCCGGGCACACCTCGTGCATGTCCCGGGCCAGTGCCAGCACCACCGGGATGGTGCGCAGGCCGCGGAAGATGCCGCCGATGCCAAGCGTGTCCCCGATGGTCTGCCGCACCCCGTACCGGGCCGGGATGTCGAAGTCGGCGCGGGTGGCGTCGTACCCGCCCACCTGCACCTCGTTGATCACGTAGTGCGCGCCGGCCAGCGCCGCGCGCCGGTCCGCGGTCGCGGTCACCCGCGCGCCTGCCCCCGACTGGGCCACTAGCTGGCGGGCCAGCCGCTCCGCGTAGGCCAGCCGGTCCGCGCTGATGTCATACAGTGCGAGCTCCAGCTGGCCGCGCAGCTCCGGGTACCCGCACAGGTCGGTCACCACGTTCCGGGTGAACTCGATGCTGCCGGCCCCGACGAACGTCACCTTGATCACAGCTCGAGAGTGTTTCATTTGCCCAGTTTTCGCGCAAGATCTTGCATCTGTACCAGTCTGGCTGCACAATGCTGACTCAAATAATGCAGCTCCGAGCACTAACGGACGTGATGCGGTATGGCGAAGCAGCGGCCAGCCCGGCGCTGGCGGGTCACCATGGCAGGTCTGCTAGCCGCGCCCGTCGCGGTTGCCCTGGGGCTGGCCGGCTGCGGCACGGACAGCAACGGCAGCAACGGGTCCAGCGGCGGCAGCTCGATCCAGATCTGGGAAGGCTGGACCGGGGTCGAGGCCAAGACCTGGGCGCACCTGGTCACCGAGTACCAGAACACGCACCCCGGCCAGAAGGTGTCCAGCCTGTTCGTCAACAACGACAACACGCTGACCAAGGTGCTGACCGCGGTGCGTGGCGGCAGCCCGCCGGACATCGCCTACCTGTACGGCTCGTGGGCGCCGAACGTGGCCCAGATCCCGCAGGTGGTCAACCTGACCAAGGTGGTGCAGCGGCCCGGTGTGAACTGGTCCGACTTCTGGGTCGGCGAGCGGGACGTGGCCACCGTCAACGGCAAGGTGATCGGCATCCCGGCGCTGGTGGACAACCTGGCCGTGGTCTACAACAAGACACTGTTCGCCCAGGCCCACCTGCCGCTGCCCAGTTCCAGCTGGACCTGGGACCAGTTCGTGGCCGATGCCAAGAAGCTCACCGATCCGGCTAAGAAGCAGTTCGGCACGGCCTACGTGACCCCGGGCACCGAGGACACGGTGTGGCACTGGGAGGCGCTGCTCTGGGAGGCCGGTGGCCACCTGCTCACCGCGGACAACAAGCACGCCGCGTTCGACTCGGCCGCCGGGCTGGCCTCGCTGAACACGCTGCGCACGATGTCGGTCAGCGACAAGTCCATGTACCTGGACCCGACCGACTCCGCGTACGCCAACCTGTTCAACTCGGGCAAGCTCGGCATGCTGGTCACCGGGCCGTGGGATCTGTCCGCGTTCCCGAACGTGCACTACGGGGTGCAGGTCATGCCCACCTACCCGGGCACCAGCGGGGGGCACCAGACCATCTCCGGCCCGGACAACTGGGTGATCTTCAACAACGGTTCGTCACAGGTCAGCGCGGCCGAGAAGTTCCTGCTCTGGGTGACCGCGCCCGCCCAGGTCAAGTACTGGTCGCTGCACACCGGTGACCTGCCGACCCGGGCATCGGTGGGCAACGCGGCCGGGTTCAGCCAGCAGATGGACAGCACGCTGCCCGGGGTCAGCGCGTTCGTGGCCAACCTGGCCAACGTCAAGCAGGCCCGGCCGCAGATCCCGACGTACCCGAAGATCTCGCAGGTGCTAGGCAACATGGTCGTGTCGGTCGTGCTCGGCAAGAGCCAGCCGCAGGCCGCGCTGAACTCGGCGGCGCAGCAGGTCAACCAGATCCTGGCCACGGGCTGACGTGACTCTGTCTGACACGGTGCTTCGCCGGCGCCGGAGCCGCGGCGGCTTGCCGCCGCTCGGCGCGAAGCGGCGATCGGGGGGTCCGGGGGGTCGCCCCCCCGGGCGAGCACTGCGGGTGGCCGCGTCCGAGCAGTTCACCGGGTGGGCCTTCGTCACCCCCGGCGTGGCCATCATCCTGCTGTTCAGCGCGGCGCCGATCGTCTGGTCGGCGGTGATGTCGTTCCAGAAGTCCAATCTGCTCACGCCGAGCTCGCCGTTCGTCGGGCTGAAGAACTACCGGCAGATGGTGCACGACCCGATCGTCGGCCAGGCCATCGCGCACACGCTGATCTACACCGCGCTGTTCGTGCCCGGGACGATGATCGTCGGCCTGTTCCTGGCCGTGGCCATGAACCGGAAGATCCGCTTCATCTCGCTGTACCGGACCGTCGCCTACGCCACCATGGCCATCTCCACGATCAGCGAGGCGATCGTCTTCATCTGGCTGTTCGACCCGTCCTACGGCGTGGTCAACTACTTCCTCAACCTGATCGGCGTGCCGTCCCAGCCCTGGCTGAACTCCCCGTCCCAGGCGCTGTTCGTGATCGTGATCATGACGATCTGGGGCTGGACCGGCTTCGCCGTGGTCATCTACCTGGCCGCGCTGCAAGGCGTGCCGTCCACGCTGATCGAGGCGGCCGCGATCGACGGGGCCACCCCGTGGCGCACGTTCCGCCGGGTGACCCTGCCGCTGCTCAGCCCGGCGTCGCTGTTCCTGGCCGTCTGGCTCACCATCAACGCGATGCAGCTCTTCGACGAGGTCTACCTCAGTACCTCAGGCGGGCCGCTGAACGCCACTACCGTGCTCGTGTACTACCTGTACCAGCAGGCGTTCGTGAACTTCAACTTCGGTTACGCGTCAGCCATCGCCTACTTCCTGTTCGTCGTCATCCTGGTGGTCACCGCGATCCAGTTCCGGGTCGGCCGGCGATACACCCACTACCGGTCATGACCGCGATCCAGGCGCCCCCGCAGCGCATCGAGGTCCCCGCGGCCCGGCCCCGGCGGAAGGGGCGGCTGCCGTTCAGCCCGTGGCACCTGGTGCTGGTCCCGGCCACGCTGGTGCTGATCTTCCCGTTCTTCTGGCTGGTCGTCACGTCGGTGCAGACCCCGGCCGAGGCGCTGCACTTCCCGCCCATCCTGATCCCGCACACGCTGCGCTTCGCCAACTATTCCGACGCGCTGAACAGCGCGCCGCTGGGCCGGTTCTTCGTGAACAGCGCGGTGGTCGCGGTGGTCACGGTGCTGAGCAACCTGGTGCTGTGCTCGCTGGCCGGCTACGCGTTCGCCCGGTTCCGCTTCCTGGGCCGGGGCGTGCTGTTCGTGGTGATCATGGCCACGCTGATGGTGCCGTTCCAGGTCACCATGATCCCTCAGTTCATCATCACCAAGTGGCTCGGTGTGCACGTGCTGGCGGCGGTCGGCATCGACCACATCGGCGCGCTCATCCTGCCCAACGCGGCCACCGCGTTCGGCATCTTCTTCCTGCGCCAGTTCTTCCGCACCCTCCCGCTGGAATACGAGGAGTCGGCCCGGGTGGACGGCGCGACCCGGCTCACCGTGCTGTGGAAGATCGTGCTGCCACTGGCTACCCCGGCGCTGGCCACGCTGGCCGCGCTCACCTTCCTCGACTCGTGGAACAACTTCCTGTGGCCGCTCATCGCGATCACGTCCACGAACCAGATGACGCTGCCGCTCGGCCTGGCCACGTTCCAGGGCGCGCACCAGACCGAGTGGACCCTGCTGATGGCGGCCAACGTGATGAGCCTGGCCCCGATGCTGGTGATCTTCTTTGTGGCGCAGCGGTACTTCGTCCGGTCGGTCGCTGCTACCGGGCTGGCCGGAACGTGAGGAAAGGAAGCAGATGAGTGAGGAAGCGCTGATGCCTGCGGCCGGCAACACAGCGGCGGAGGTGGCCTCGCAGCCGGGCTGCTGGCGGCGGGCCGCCCAGCTGGCGGCCGACCTGGCCGGCACCCTGCCGGCCCGCGGGGAACGGGTCGCCGTGGCGGGCTGCGGGACATCCTGGTTCATGGCTCAGTCCTACGCGGCGGCGCGGGAGGCGGCCGGGCACGGCCTGACCGACGCGTTCGCCGCCTCCGAGATGCCCGCCGACCGCGACTACGACCGGGTCCTGGTGCTATCCAGGTCGGGCACCACCACGGAGATCCTGCAGTTGTTGTCCCGGCTGCACGGCCGGGTGCCCACGGTCGCGATCACCGCGGTGGCCGGGACCCCGGTGGCCCAGGCCGCCGACGCCGTCATCGACCTTGGGTTCGCGGATGAGAAGTCCGTGGTGCAGACCCGGTTCGCCACCACCGAACTGGTGCTGCTCCGCGCGCACCTGGGCGAGGACGTGGCCGCGGCCGCCGAAGCGGCCGAACGGGTGCTGGCTGCCCCGCTGCCGGATGAGCTGCTGGCGGCCCGGCAGTTCACCTTCCTCGGCACCGGCTGGACCTACGGCCTGGCCAACGAAGCCGCGCTCAAGTTGCGGGAGGCGGCCGGGATGTGGACCGAGGCCTATCCAGCCATGGAATACCGGCACGGCCCAGTCGCGGTGACCGGCGAGGACAGTGTCGTGTGGGCGTTCGGGATCGCGCCTGACGGGCTCGCGGGTGAGGTCGCCGCGGCCGGCGGCACCGCCTGGTTCAGCGGCGAGGACCCGCTGGCCGAGCTGGTCCGGGTGCAGCGGGTCGCGGTGGCCCTGGCCCGCGCCCGCGGCCTGGACCCGGACCGGCCGCGCAACCTGGCCCGGTCGGTCATCCTGGCCGACCGCTGAGCCCGATTGCTGAGCACCTGGCCATGATCGGAGTCGTCTGCCTCAACCCGGCGCTGGACATCACCCACCACGTCGCCGCCGTGGACTGGGCGGGCGTGAACCGGCCCAGTGCGGTTCA
>DATCUG010000316.1:0-6881 GCA_036567525.1 Streptosporangiaceae bacterium
GGTCAGCACGCTGGTGGGCGTGCTGACCACGGCCGGAACCGCGGTGGCTGCCACCGCAGCACCGCACGCCAATGCCCTGACATGGGGTAAGTGCGCCGAAAGTGACCTGCGGCAGGCCGGTGCGCAGTGCGCCATGCTGACCGTCCCGCTCAACTACAGCAACCCGGGCCAGGGCACGATCCAGATCGCCGTTTCGCGGATCAAGCACACCTCGAGCGCGAAGCACTATCAGGGCATCATCCTGACCAACCCGGGCGGGCCGGGTGGCAGCGGGCTGGACCTGAACGTCTTCCTGACCGGCCAGCTCAAGGCGGAGGGGTCGGCCGCGGACAAGGCCGCGGTGGCGGATTACGACTGGATCGGCTTCGACCCGCGCGGCGTCGGCTCCAGCGTCCCCGCGCTGACTTGCGCGCCGTTCTACTTCAGCGGCGACCGGGAGAACTACAACCCGCGGACCAGGCAGATCCTGAACTACTGGCTGAGCCGCAGCGCCCGGTACGACCAGCGGTGCGCCACGCACAGCGCCGCGCAGTCCGCGCTGCTGGACAACATGACCACGGTCGACTCGGCCCGGGACATGGACAGCATCCGGGCCGCGCTGGGCCAGAGCCAGATCACCTACTACGGCTTCTCCTACGGCACCTACCTGGGCCAGGTCTACTCCACGCTGTTCCCGTCGCACGTCCGGCGGCTGATCATGGACAGCAACGTGGACCCGCGGAACGTCTGGTACCAGGCCAATCTGAACCAGGACATCGCGTTCAACCGGAACATCAAGATCTGGTTCGGCTGGCTGGCCCAGCACCATTCCTTCTACCACCTGGGCCGGACCGAGCAGGCGGTGGAAAACCGGTTCTACGCGGAGAAGGCCCGGCTGTTCAAGCACCCCATCCAGGGCGTGGTCGGGCCGGATGAGTGGGTCGACGTGTTCCTGGAGGCCGGGTACTACGAGCAGACCTGGCTGCAGTGGGGCAGCGCGTTCGCGAACTGGGCCAACACGCACAGCAAGAAGGCCGGGGCCACGATCGTGAGCCTCTACCAGGCGGTGGACAGCCCAGGGAACGACAACGGGTTCGCCGTCTACAACGCGGTCCAGTGCACCGACGTGCAGTGGCCGACCAGCTGGGCGGTGTGGAGCCGGGACAACCACCGGGTCAACAAGATCGCCCCGTTCGAGACCTGGGCCAACGCCTGGTTCAACGCGCCGTGCCTGCACTGGCCAGCGCCGGCCTCGCGGCAGACCCCGATGCAGATCAACGGCAGCGGGATCAAGAACGCGCTGCTGATCGACGAGACGCTGGACGCGGCCACGCCGTTCGAGGGCAGCCTCGAAGTCCGCAAGCTGTTCCCGAACTCGGTGCTGCTGGCCGAGCCGGGTGGCACCACGCACGCCGACTCGCTGTCCGGCGACCTGTGCGTGGACAACACCATCGCCAACTACCTGGCCACTGGTGTGCTGCCGCCCCGCCAGCCGAACGCGCCGTGGGACAAGACCTGCCAGCCATTGCCCAGGCCGGTCCCCGGGAGCAGCGCCAGTTCGGCCGGCGCGATCACCGCGATGGTTCCCGCCTTGCGCTGACGCGCACGGCAGCCAGCACGGCGGGCCGCCCAGCCAGACAAGGCTGGGCGGCCCGTCCGCTGTATCAGCGCGTGCCCCCGATGCTCCTACTGTGCGACGGCAACTGCCGACGTTAACGGGGGGAAGCGATGGCTAGCAGCGGCCTGGTGTTTCTGGACTGCCCGGCGTATATGGACGCGCACGGCGCCAGCCGGTGCGGGCTGCCGGCCGAGGTGCAAGACCGGTACATAGTCACCTCGACTGATGGGCCGCTGGAAAGCGTGCGCATCCAGTGTCCGCGAGGGCACTGGTTCAACGGCCCGGTCGAGTGCATGACCTGGGAGAAGTACCCGGAGCGGGCTACCTGGTCAGATACGCGACGTCGGTTTCCCACTTCGCCGGGTCGGGCTCCTGGGACGGGTCGGTGAGGTAGAACTCGACCCGGCTACCCCAGGCTGAGCCCTGCGGGGTGTCGCTGGTCTCGAACCGCACCCCCTGCCCGGCCGCCCACTGCTGGAGCGCGTCATTGCTGGCCACCAGCCCGTCGTAAGGCCCGGTGTGCCGGAGCACCGCGTAGCTGCCCCCGGGCAGCACTCCCGGCTGGATCCGGCCGCTCCCGGTGACCGGGGCGCTGACCGGCACCCCCAGCTCGATCTGCAGGTCGCCGGCCATGTCGATGACGAGGTAGCGGATGAAGGGCGGCCCGCCCGGCGCGATGCCCTGGCTGGCCAGCCAGCCGAACAGCTCGGGGAATCCGCTGTCCACGGCGCTGCCGATGGTCGCCATGGTCACGGTCGCGCGGATGCCCACGTAGGGCTGCGCGGCGCGGGTCTGGATCTGTGGCTCGTGAGTCATATCGTGGCCTCCGTTTCGCGGCATGCCAGATAAGACGGTCGGCCGCCGGCCGACTCACCGGTGGCGGCCGGCCGGGACCGCGGCCCGAGCCTGGCTGGTCAGAACCGCAGGTGCCGTAGTGCGCCGCCGACGATCCGGGCGCCGACCGCGCCCGCCGCGCCGGTCAGCACGCCCCGGGTGATCACCGGCCCGTGCTCGGCACCAAAGGTCCGGCCGGCCCGGATCACCGGCGTGGCGGCCGCGGTGAACCCGTCAGCGAAAGGACCGTTGTCTGTCGAGGCGTCATAAACACCTTTGGCCAATCCAGCACCGATAGCCACTGGCGAGACGACAACCACGCTGACGTTCGACCAGAACTCGCTCGAATTCTCCACTTGCTATGTCCTCTCCCACGAGGCCCGTACAACCATTATGAGTTATCCGCGCCGCCGGGGACGCACCGCGCGCCGCAGCTAATCCTGGCCGGCTGCGGCCCGGCCCGCCAGGGTGCGGGGTCCACATCCGGGGTGGGCCTGCCTCCACCGTGCCCGGTCAAGGCAGCATCAGGCCGGCCAGGGTGAGCAGGGTGGCCAGCACGAACACGGCGGTCTCGGCGGCCAGGAACAGGACACGCCGCCGCCCCCCGAAGCGGCGGGCCCACACGATCACGGCCGGGAACGCGATCAGCAGCATCCGGGCGTTGGTCAGCGACATCACCGACCAGAGGGTGAGCACCCCGACGCCGGCCGTCCAGACCAGCACGCCCGGGCTGAGCTCGTGCCGGAACCGGGCCAGCACGACCAGCGCGCAGACCAGGAAGACGGTGCCGAGCAGGCCGTTCCACAGGCTCGGGTTGACCAGGTGGCCGAGGATCGTCCCCGGATGGTCCAGCATCCGCTCGGCGACCGGCTGGCGGAGCAGCGCGACCGGGTCGCCCTGGTGCCACCCATTGTGCTGGGCTTGGTAGGACGCGAACGGCGTGCCGGTCCGGTACCACAGGTAGACCGCGAACGCGCCGAGGCCGGCCGGCGCCAGCAGCGGCGCGAGCAGGCTCCGGCGGGCCAGCCGATCCCTTATCCCGAACGCCAGTACCTCGCGGATCGACACCACCAGGCACGCGGGAACCAGGATCAGGGCGGCCGGCTCGACGGCGCTGGCCAGCCCGGCCGTCAGCCCGGCCGCGACCCACCGGCCCGAACGCAGCGCCAGCAGGCAGCCGAGGACCAGCGGCAGGGTAAGGCCCTCGGAGTAGGCCATCGAGAACACAACCGAGCCCGGGAACAGGCAGAACATCAGCACCGCCCAGCGGGCCGCCGGTTCGCCCCACCAGATGCGGGCCAGCCGCTGGATCAGCACGGCGGCGATCAGCCCGCCGGTGAACGCGAGGATCAGGGCCGCCGCCAGCAGTGGCGGGCCGAGGGCGGCCAGGCCGCGGATGGCCAGCGGATACAGCGGCAGGAAGCCCAGCGTCGATTTGCCCGCCGTGGTCATCGCCGGGTAGCCGTGGGCGGCGAGTCTCAGGTACCACTGGCCGTCGAACAGGGACAGTTCCGCACCCAGCGGCCGGTGCGTGATGAGCATGTCAATCCAGGCCAGGACCAGGATGACCAGCCGGGATCCGAGGTACACCGCGGCCGGCCAGCGGGCCGCGCGCAGCCAGCCGGAAGGCCAGGCCGGGGCCCGGACGGTGGCGGCGGGCCGCCGGACCGGGGGTGCGACCCGGAGTTCGACGGCGGGGGTGTCCAACTCGTCCTGGCTGCGCAATTGCACCTCACGATTGCTCACATCGGTACGTCAGGCTGCATCGGCCGCACAGCGCCCGGGTTGATCACCCGGGCCACGGTAGGCCGGCTAGCTGTGTGAAGGCTGGGAGCCTAAACCCGGCGACGGGCCGGCCGCGGCCACCGGCTGCGCGCTGGACTCCAGATGAGATCCGGCGGCGTGCCGCATGGCCAGCGCGACGATGAATGGCCACGACGTCTGGACCGCGGACATCACCCGCTCGGACAGGCCGAGCAGGGTGCCGTCCCTGGCCTCCAGCAGCAGCCAGCCGAGCAGGGCCAGGAACACCGTGGTGACCACGGCCGCGCCGCGGGCGGTGAGGATCAGCGGCTGCCCCGGGCCGCGCCGAACGGTGAACGCGGGCCACACCGTGATCGTGGCCGCGCCGAGCGCGGTCCACGCGAGATGCTGCGGCGTGGAGCCCGCAGCCGGCTCCGGGGACGCCGCGATGCCGATGCTGCACAGGCCCGCCACGGCCAGCAGGATACGCGCCGGCCACCGCAGCCCAGCCAGGCCCACCGCGGTGGCCAGATAGCAGCCGCCCACGGCGAACAGCGCGCTGGTCACGATCCATGGCTGGGCGCCGCCCTGGCCAGCCAGCGCGCTCACCGTGTCCCGGAGCGGGCTGTAGGAGGCCGGCTGCACCACTCCCGCCGCCAGCCAGCCGCCGATGACCAGCGCCGGGGACAGCCCGGCGGTGATCAGTACCCAGGCCGGAGGTGGCTGGCCCGGCCCGCTCAGCCAGCGGGAGACCGGCGCCGTTCCCGCGACCGTGAGCTTGTGGGGAAGAGCCATCAGATCTCCTCAACGGGTCACCAACCGGCTGGGGCCTTCCACTAGGGCCAACCTATCATTAACCGGTCAGGGCTATCCGGATCGTCTCGGCCCGTGCACAGCGTTGCAGGCCAGCACGCTGCCAGATCTGGAAAGGGCCAGTCCAGAACATCATCGGCTACAGTGCTGCTCGTGGTCATCATCCCCCCGGATCAGCCACGGTGCCTGCGCAGCGACGCGCGCGAGAACCGCGACCGCATCCTGGCCGCCGCCGCTCAGGCGTTCGCGGCGGACGGGCTCAGCGTCAGCCTGATCGAGATCGCCCGGCGGGCCGGGGTCGGCAACGCCACCGTGCACCGAAACTTCACCAAGGAGCAGCTGGTCGAAGCGCTGTTCCAGGACTGGTACGCCCGGCGCCGCGGGTTCGCGGAGCGCGCGCTGGCCGACCCGGACCCGTGGCACGGCATGGTCAGCTTCCTCGAGGACGTGCTGGCCGAGGGGGCCCGCAACCGCGCCCTCGGCGCGCTGTTCACGATCCGGCCGCAGTGGCGGGAGCAGTTCCGCGCGCTGCTGGCCAGCCTGCTCGGCCGGGCCCAGGACGCGGGCCTGGCCCGGGCCGACGTCACGGCCGAGGACCTGACCGTCGCCCTGCTCGGGGTGGCCCGGACGATGCCCATTACCGGCCAGAGCTGTCCCAGCCACTGGCGGCGCCACCTGGCCATCGTGCTGGACGGCATCAGCGCCCAGCACACCCACCGGCTGCCCGGCCTGCCACCCACCTCGGAACAGCTCGACCACGGCCTCGGCCAGTGGAGCTGCGACCTGCTCGGCACCCGCGGCGTCAAGGCTGCTCCCTGAGCCGGGCCTGCCCGGCGAGCTGTGATCTTTGTGACACCCGAGCGAGTTATGCAATCCTTTGCACGACTAGCCGGTAACCTCTGTCTCGGCCAGCAGCAACGTGACCCAGACCCGGGAAGCGCGGGACTTCATCGCCGAAGGGGTCACCCGGCGAGAGGGCGTATCCCATGGCATTGCTCGGCGGTCCGAAAGTCATTGCCCGGGTCAACAGCACGTCCGCGAGCGAGCTCGCGGTGATGTCGTTCGAATGGATCATGCGGGTGGACGGGCAGGTGTGCTACCGGCTGACCAAGGTGGACGGCCGCGCGGAGCGGAATCCGTGGACGGTGGTCACTCAGCTGCGGCCCGCCGATGTGCAGGGGCTGCACCGGGACAAGGGCCGGGCCAAGGCGCTGCTTGATGATCTGGCCCGGCGGCAGGGGCACCAGCTCAGCTGAGCCATTTCCGCAGGTAGAGCTGTATACGCCGGGTCTCATGAGGCCTGCTGCGGCGGGAATGCCGGGGTATTGCGGTGGCGGCCAATCACGGGTGATTTTGGAGTCGGTGGGTAGCCGAAAGCTTGCTCATGGTGCTGAGCTGGAACCGAGGCCAATCAGGGGGCACGAGCTCAGGGGGAATCATGAGTACCACGATCAAGCCATGGCCGCTGGTCAAGCAGGGTGCCAGCCAGCACCCGGTGCAGACCGTGCAGTACCTGCTGCACATGCGCGGCCACCCGGTCACCATCGACGGGATCTTCGGGCCGAAGACGGCCGCCGCGGTACGCGCGTTCCAGGCCGAGAAGAAGCTGGCTCAGGACGGCGAAGTCGGCCCCCTCACCTGGGCTCAGCTGGCCTGGCAGGTCAAGGAGGGGGAGAGCAACTACGCCGTGCGCGGCGTGCAGGAAGAGTTCGTGTGGCGCAAGCAGAACCTCGCGATCGATGGGATCTTCGGCCCCAAGACCGATGCCGCGGTCAAGGGCTTCCAGAAGGGGCTCGGCCTCAGCCAGGACGGATTCGTCAGCGACGAGATCTGGCAGGCGCTGGTCAGCGGCATGCTGCCCGGCTGACCGGGCCGGTCACCAGGCCGGGCGTAA
>DATCUG010000317.1:0-2088 GCA_036567525.1 Streptosporangiaceae bacterium
GCCAGTGCCGCCGCGCAGCTCGGCTGCGACGCCGGCGCCATCGCCAACAGCCTGGTGTTCCGGGCCGACGGCGCCCCGCTGCTCATCCTGACCAGCGGGGCGCACCGGGTGGACACCGGGCGGGTGGCGGTGCTGCTCGGCACCGGCCCGGTCCGCCGGGCCGACCCCGACTTCGTCCGGGCCAGCACCGGCCAGGTGATCGGCGGCGTCGCCCCGGTCGGCCACCCGCAGCCGCTGCGCACCGTCGTCGACGTGTGGCTGGACAAGTACGACGTGGTGTGGGCGGCGGCCGGGCACGTGCACACCGTGTTCCCCACCTCGTTCGCCGAACTGGTCCGTATCACCGGCGGCACCCCCGCCGACATCGGCGCCGACACGTAGGCGCCAGCCACCAGCCCCGGCGGCCGCCGTCGCCGAAGACCCCGTGGCACACCCCGGCCTCACCCTGAACCTGAGTCAGCACGGGAAGTGCCGGCTGGGAGGGCGATGCCGTACGCTCGGGCTGTGCGAGCGCTGGTGATCGTGGACGTGCAGAACGACTTCTGCGAAGGCGGTTCGCTGGCCGTGGCCGGCGGCGGCGAGGTGGCCCGGGCGATCAGCCGGTTCATCGCGGACGGCGCGTACCACCACGTGGTCGCGTCCCGGGACTACCACATCGACCCGGGCGGCCACTTCTCGGCCAGCCCGGACTACGCCAGCTCGTGGCCGCCGCACTGCGTGGTGGGCACGCCGGGCGCGGAGTTCCATCCCGACCTGGACACCAGCCGGATCGAGGCGGTGTTCAGCAAGGGCGCGCACGACGCCGCGTACAGCGCGTTCGAGGGCAGCGACGAGAACGGCACGTCACTGGCCGACTGGCTGCACGCCCGCGGCATCAAAGAGGTGGAAGTGGCCGGCCTCGCCACCGACTACTGCGTCGGCTCCACCGCGCTGTCGGCGGCACAAGCCGGCTTCACCACCCGGGTGCTGCTGTGGCTCACCGCCGGGGTGGACCCCACCACCACCGCGGAAGCGCTGCGGGCCATGCGGGAGGCAGGCGTGACCGTCACCGGCACGCCCATCGAGCACTGGTCCGCTCAGCCCTCAGACTCCGCTCAGCCTTCAGGCTCTGCTCAGCCCGCAGGCCCTGATCAGCCCTCGGGCGGCAGCGACTCGTAGATCCGCTTGCAGTCCGGGCACACCGGGAACCGCTTCGGATCTCTGCTCGGCACCCAGACCTTGCCGCACAACGCGATCACCGGCGTGCCGGTCACCGCACTGTCAACGATCTTGTCCTTCTCGACGTAGTGCGCGAACCGCTCGTGGTCGCCGTCGCCGGGCCGAATATCCGGCGTGGTGCCGGTGTCCTCGCGGGTGCCGGTATCGGGAAGAACCTCGGTTGACTCGCTCATGACAGCGGAGTCTACTGCGCGCCCCGTCCTGGCTCAGTTCAGCGACGGGTCGTCCGGGTAGTTGGCCACCATGGCCAGGTTGCCGCCCTGCCGCCGCAGCACCGCTTTCCAGAGCTGCTCCGGCTCGGCCATGAACGCGTCAGCCGGCTCGCCGGACAGCACGTACCAGGCCCCTTCGTCGATCTCTGCCTGCAGCTGGCCGGGCCCCCAGCCCGCGTAGCCGGCGAACACCCGGAGCGAGGCGATCCCGCCCGCCAGCAGCTGCGGCGGCGCGTCCAGGTCGACCAGCCCGACCCGGGACATCACCGCCGACCCGTCCAGCGCCCGCCAGCCGACCGGTTCCGCGTCCCCCGGCACGATGGCCAGGGCCAGCGCGCTGTTCGGGGCGACCGGCCCGCCCCGGAAGACCACCGACGGCCCGGTCACCAGTTCCGTCCAGGACTCCAGCACCTGCCCGACCGGCACCTCCGTCGGCCGGTTCAGCACCACGCCGAGCGTGCCCTCCTCAGGTTCGTCCTCCACCACCAGCACGACGGTACGGCGGAAATTCGGGTCACCGAGCAACGGCGTGGCAACCAGCAGCCGGCCCGAGAGGTCCTCCTCCTCAACCATGCTTCCATTCTGGCCGAGATAAGCGCGATGAGCAGGCCCCCAGGCAGCCGAATTCAGGCCCGGGGCTGATCGCCGCGCGCCGCGG
>DATCUG010000318.1:0-9506 GCA_036567525.1 Streptosporangiaceae bacterium
CAGTTCCGCGAGCCGGCGTCCGTCCGGGTTCACGATCAGATCTACATAACGCCGGCGCACGCGTTCCTCGGGATCGCTCAGCCCGTGGTGCTTTTCGGGCAGCGGGCGCAACCCTTTGGCGGTGATCGCGTAGCGGTCGGCCAGGATGGACAGCTCGCCGCGGCGGGATGCGATCACTTCGCCCTCGACCCCGATGTGATCGCCCAGGTCGATGTCGCGCTTCCAGGCGGCCAGCGCGCCCGGGCCGACCCGGTCCAGCGACAGCATCACCTGGATGTCGCCGGTGCCATCCCGGATGGTGGCGAAGCACAGCTTGCCGCCGGTGCGGGACAGCAGCACCCGGCCGGTGACCGCCACCTTGTCCCCGGTGTAGGTGTCCGGGGCCAGATCCGGGTAGCGGGCGCGGACTCCGGCGATGGTGTCGGTGCGCGGGAAGCCGACCGGATAGGGGTCCACCCCGGAGTCGAGCAGCCGCTGGCGCTTGTCCAGCCGGACCTTCATCTGTTCCGGCAGGTGATCGTCGTCCACCCGGCCAACGCTACCGGTGGGCGAGGCCGCGCCGGCTTGCCGCCGATACAGTCCAAGGCGTGCGAATTGCCGTGGGCGAGTACGAACTGGACGATGACGCCAGCCGGGTGGACCGGGACGTGCTGTGGGCGTTCCTGTCCCAGGAGGCGTACTGGGGCCGGTGGCGCACCCGGAGCGTGATCGAGCAGCAGCTGGACAGCGCGTGGCGGGTGGTGGGCGTGTACCAGGCCGGGTCGGGCGCGATGGTCGGTTTCGCCCGGGCCATCTCGGATGGGGCCGGCTTCGCCTACCTGGCCGACGTGTTCATCGACAAGGACCACCGCGGCCACGGCCTCGGCGTCGAGCTGGTCGCCACGATGATCGACCGCGGCCCGGGGGCCACGTTCCGGTGGACGCTGCACACGTCCGACGCGCACGGGCTGTACCAGCGGTTCGGGTTCACCCGGCCGGACCGGACCTACCTGGAGCGCCCCGGGCAGCCCCCGGCCACGAGCTGAGGTTGCGCTCGAACACCAGCCGCAGCCCGATCAGGGTGAGCCACGGCTCGTGCGCGTCGATGATGGGCACCTGGTCGATGACGAGCGGGGCCAGCCCGCCGGTGGCGATGATCGTCACCGAGCCGGGATCGTCCGGCGCCAGTTCGGCGGCCATCCGCCGGGCGATGCCCTCCACCTGCCCGGCGAACCCGTAGATGATCCCGGACTGCAGCGCCTCGACGGTGTTCTTGCCGATGACGTGGTTCGGCCGGGCCAGCTCGACCTTGAGCAGCTGGGCGGCCCGCCGGGTCAGCGCGTCCACCGAGATCTCGATGCCGGGCGCGAGCGCTCCGCCGACGAACTCGCCGCGCTCGCTGACCGCGTCGAAGTTGGTCGAGGTGCCGAAGTCCACCACCACGGCCGGGCCGCCGAACAGGTGCGCCGCGGCCACCGTGTTCATGATCCGGTCGCTGCCGACTTCCTTGGGGTTGTCCATCCGGACCGACACCCCGGTGCGCACGCCTGGCTCCACGATCATCGCGGGCACGTCACCGTAGTAGCGGCGGCACATCTCGCGCATCTCGTGCAGCACGGACGGCACCGTGGAGCACAGCGCGATCCCGCTCACGTCCGGGTCCTTGACCAGCGAGCTGTGGCTGAGCAGGCCCTGCAGCACGACGGCGATCTCATCGGCGGTGCGCACCGGGTCGGTGGCGATCCGCCAGTGCTCGACGATCTGGTCGCCGTCGAAGATGCCCAGCACCGTGTTGGTGTTCCCGACATCGATGGTCAGCAGCACGCCCTACTCCTGGCGGTAGTCAGTCCGCCGCACCAACGCGCAGCGGGATGTTGTCGATCAGCCGGGTCGCCCCGACCCGTGCGGCGGCCAGCAGCCTCGCGTCGCCGGTGAAGTCCTCGGCCACCGGCTGGAACGTGTCCTGGTCGGCCAGCACCAGATAGTCCAGGTGCAGCGCCGGGTCGGTGGCCTGGCCGAGCACGTCGCCGGCCGCCTTGAGCACCGCGCCCGGGCCGCCGGGCGCGGCGTCCCGCCCGGCGTGCAGCGCGGCCGGGAGCAGCAGCGCGGTCTGCCGCTCCGGGCCGGACAGGAACCGGTTCCGGCTGGAGATGGCCAGCCCGTCGTCGTCCCGCACGATGGGCACCCCGGTGATCTCGATGCCGAGATCGAAGTCGGCGGCCATCCGGCGGACCAGCGCCAGCTGCTGTGCGTCCTTCTCGCCGAACACGGCCACGTCCGGGGCGGTGAGCTGGAACAGCTTGAGCACCACGGTCAGCACGCCGGCGAAATGACCGGGCCGCGACTCGCCTTCCAGCCGCTGCCCGAGTGGCCCTGGGTCCACCGTGATGAGCTGCGGCCGCGGGTACATCACGCTGTTGTCCACCGGCGCGAAGATCAGGTCGGCGTGCTCCTCGGCGCACACCCGCACGTCATCGTCCAGGGTGCGCGGGTAGCGGTCGAGATCTGCCGCCTCACCGAACTGGAGCGGGTTGACGAAGATGGAGACCAGCACGCTGCCCTCCGTCCCGGCGAGGTCGCGGGCCCGGCGGAGCAGCACCCGGTGACCGTGGTGCAGCGCGCCCATGGTCGGCACCAGGACCACCGGGCAGGCCAGCGGCCGCCGGGCCGCGTCCAGGCCGAGCCTGGTCCGGGCCACCACCGGCATCATCGCGGGGCCCCGGACAGCACGCCGAGCAGGCGCTGGGCATCGGGGGGGCTGAGAATGCCGGCCGCCAGCGCCCGGTCGGCGGTGAGCCGGGCCAGCGCCAGGTAGGCGCGCAGCGCCTCCGGGGAGCTGTCCTGGAGCGCGGCGATGTGCCCGGCCACGGTGTCCGCGTCGCCGCGGGCCACCGGCCCGGTCAGCCCGGCGTCGCCGAGCCGCAGCGCGTTGTCCAGGGCGGCGGACAGCAGTGGGGCGAGCATCCGGGACGGCTCGGCTACCCCGGCCGCGCGGAGCACGTCGGCCGCCTGGGCCACCAGCGCGACCAGGTGGTTGGCCGCACTGGCCAGCCCGGCGTGGTACAGCGCGCGGTTGGCCTCGTCGATGACGACCGGCTCACCACCCATCTCGATGACCAGCGCCTCGGCCGCGGGCAGCACCGGCTCCGGGGCGGTCACCCCGAAGCAGATCCCGTCCAGCCGGTCCAGGTCGTCCGGGCGCCCGGTGAACGTCATCACCGGGTGCAGAGCCATCGGCAGCGCGCCCTCCCGGGTGGCCGGGTCCAGCACGGCCGCGCCATGACGGCCGCTGGTGTGCGCGAGCAGCCGGCCGGTCACCGGCGCGCCGGTGCTGGCCAGCCCGGACACCAGGCCGGGCAGCACGTCGTCGGGCACGGTGAGCAGGACCAGGTCGGCGGCGGCCAGCACCTCGGGCGGCGGCCTGACCGGCACGCCGGGCAGCATCTGCTGCGCGGCGGCCCGGGATCGCTCGGACACCGCGGACACGGCGACGACCTGATGGCCGGCCCGGGCCAGGGCGGCCCCCAGCACGGCGCCCACCCGGCCGGTTCCGATCACGCCGACCTGCAACCGGGCCGGGCGCAGGCTGGCTTGCTCGGCCATTGCCTCCGTCCTCTCGCAGGCGTCCGGGTGGCTACCGAACGGCAGTGATCAGCATAACCGCGCCGCCCCGGCCGCCTCTGCCAGCCCGGGGGGACGACCCCCCGGAGCCCCCCGGGATCGCTGGCTCGGCGGGGACACGCCTCCGGCGCGCCCCGCGTCGCCAGCGAAATGACCGGCCGGCGGGCGCGGCACTAGAGTCTGCTGGGTGTGGCAGACCTGGCAGCAGGCCATGCAGCAGGCGCTGTACGGGCCGGGCGGATTCTATGTGCGCGGCGAGTGCCCGGCCGCGCACTTCCGCACGTCGGTGCACACCTCCGGGCGGTACGCCGCGGCGATACTCGCGCTGCTCCGCGAGGTGGACGCCGCGCTCGGCCAGCCTGCCCAGCTTGACCTGGTGGATATCGGCGCCGGGCAGGGCGAGTTGCTCGCCCAGTTGCTGGCCGCGGCCGCACCGCCGCTGGCCAGCCGGATCGTGCCGCACGCGGCCGAGGTGGCACCGCGGCCGTCCGGGCTTGACGGCCGGATCCGCTGGGCACCGGCCCCGCCGGCCCGGATCACCGGGCTGGTCATCGCCAGCGAGTGGCTGGACAACATCCCGCTCGACGTGGCCGAACTGGCTCCGGGCGGGCCGCGGATCGTGCTGGTGGATACCGCGACCGGGGCGGAGCGTTGCGGGCCCGCGGTGGCGCAGGCCGATCTGGCCTGGTTGCGCCGGTGGTGGCCGTTGCGCCACGCTGGCGACCGCGCCGAGCTGGGCCGGCCGCGCTGCGCGGCGTGGGCCGGCGTGATCGGCCGGCTGGACCGCGGTGTGGCCCTGGCCGCCGACTACGGCCACCGGCGTTCCAGCCGGCCGGCCGCCGGGACGCTGGCGGGCTTCCGCGACGGGCGGCCGGTGCGGCCGATCCCGGACGGCTCCCGCGACATCACCGCGCATGTGGCCGTGGACGCGTGCGCCGCCGCTGGCGTGGCCGCCGGGGCCAGCGCCACGGTGCTCACCAGCCAGCGGGCGGCGCTGCGGGCGCTCGGGCTGACCGGTCGGCGGCCTGCATTGGGCCAGGCGGAGCGCGATCCGGCCGGTTATCTGGCCGGGCTGCGGCGGGCGGCCGAGGAGGCCGAGCTGACCGACCCGGCTGGCCTGGGCGGGTTCAGCTGGCTGGTGCAGGCGGTTGGCCTGCCCATGCCCGGGTCGCTGGCCAGCCTCGACCGGCCACCCGCTGGCGTTCGGCCAAAAGGTCTGGAATTGCGGTCGTGACGGGCGCGCGGCACGTCGAGGCGGTCACCAGCGGATGGGCCGCGCCCGGCAGCGACCTGGTGCTGAACCTCGGCCCGGGGCATCCGTCCGGGCATGGCCTGCTGCGGCTCCGGCTGGCGCTGGACGGGGACCGGGTGATGTCGGCCGAGCCGGTGATCGGGTATGTGCACCGCGGCGCGGAGAAGCTGTTCGAGGCCCGGGACTACCGGCAGATCATCGTGCTGGCCAACCGGCACGACTGGCTCGGCGCGTTCGCCAGCGAGCTGGGCGTGGTGCTGGCGGCGGAGCGGCTGGCTGGGATCGAGGTGCCGCCGCGCGGGGTGTGGGCCCGCACGCTGCTGGCCGAGCTCAACCGGGTGCTCAGCCACCTGGCGTTCCTCGGGTCCTATCCGCCTGAGGTGGCCGGCCCGGCGGCCGGCGCGGAGTCGGCGGCGGCGGCCCGGCAGGCCCGGGAACGGCTGCTGGCGGTCATGGAGGAGATCTCCGGCGGCCGGATGCACTTCATGTTCAACCGGGTCGGCGGGCTGAAGGAGGAACTGCCCGCGGGCTGGCTCGGCCGGGTCGGTGCGGCGGCCGCGGCGGTGCGCGCCGGCCTGCCGCGGATCGGCGCCGTGGTGTCGGGTAGCGCCGAGTTCCGCGGCCGGGCCGAGGGGGTCGGCGTGCTGTCCGCCGCGCAGGTGGCGCAGTACGGGGTGAGCGGGCCGGCCGCCCGGGCCAGCGGGGTGGACTTCGACCTGCGCCGGGACGAGCCGTACCTGGCCTACGGTGAGCTGGCCGGCCCGCTGCGGGTGGTGACCCGGACGGCGGGTGACTGCCTGGCCCGGTTCGAGTGCCTGCTGGATCAGGTCGGGGTGTCCCTGGACCTGGTGGACGCGTGTGCCAGCCGGCTGGCCAGCCTGCCCCGGGGGCCGCTCAGCGCCCGGATCCCCAAGGTGCTCCGGATCCCGCAGGGGGACGTGTACACGTGGACCGAGGGGCCGCTCGGGGTGAGCGGGTACTACCTGGTGTCCCGGGGCGGGAAGACACCGTGGCGGCTGAAGGTGCGGTCCGCGTCGTTCAGCAACGTGCAGGTGCTGGGCGAACTGCTGCCCGGGCACCGGGTGGCCGAGCTGACCATGATCCTGGGGTCGATGTTCTTCGTGGTCGGGGATATGGACCGCTAGCCGCTCAGCTGTCGCCGGGGCGCGGGCGGCGGGCGGCGGCCACGAACGTGCCGCGGCCCTGCCGGGTGATGATCAGCCCACGCTCGCGGAGCACCTTCATCGCGTGCCGGACGGTCTGGTAGGCGACGCCGTACTCCTCGGCCAGGTCCCGCTCGGACGGCAGCCGGTGGGTGAACTCACCGACTTCGATGCGCACCTGAATATTGTCCGCGACTTGCACGTACGAGAAGTCGTCGGCCAGCGGATCGACCGGGGACGCACCCACATGATCAAGATATGTACCACCCGGAGCTGTCTAAACTCCTGCTAGCACTCAGTGCTCTATGTGCTCTATAGTGCTCTCATGGCTGCACGCGATGCTGGAGTGCCGGCCTGGTGGCCGTACGCGGCCGAGCTGCCGGACTGGGATGTGTGGCGGGACATCTGCGGGCTGGTCTACGCCCAGCTGCGGGATGTCTCGCCACCGGTGCTGGTGCGCGGCGAGGACGCGGTCGACCTGCGCGATGCGATCCGCCGGGAGGAGTTCCTGCGCTCCTGCGCAGAGGCGGACTAGCGGCGGCTCTCGGTGGGCTCGTCGTCCCGTTCGTCGTCGGTCGGCACCCGGCAGCTGTTCTCCAGGTAGAGCGCGCCGAGCAGCAGCACGACCGCGGCCAGGACCGTGCCACCGGCCGCGAACGCGTCGTTGCGCGGCACGGACTTGTTCAGCGAGCTGGTCAGGTAGATGAGGAACCCGATGGCCAGGCCGCCGATCACGGCCGCCGTGTGCGAGCTGGCCTTGCCCAGCGCGGCCATCCGGACCGCGGCCAGCGGGGCCACCGGCTTCAGCCCCTGGCCGCCCCGGATTCTGGCCCTCAGGTTCCGGCCGCTGAGCGCCTCGGCCACGCCGAGCAGCACCATGGCCACGGCCGCCGTCCAGGGCAGCGGCGGCAGCGAGGCATACACCCCGCGGAGTATCAGCCAGGCCAGCAGCGCACAGACGGCCGCGATGACGGCCAGCACCCAGAGCCGGGTCGGGGTCATGACGGCGGCCGCAAAGTCAGGTCGTCCCGCCGCCGGACGCCGTCCCGGCCGACCGCGGCCAGCAGGCCCGCCACCTGGCCGTGGCCGGGTAGCTCGGCGGCTGGTTCGGCATCGAGCCACGGGGCCAGGACGAAGGCGCGCTCCCGGGCCCGCGGGTGCGGCAGGGTCAGCACCGGATCGTCGCTCACCAGGTCACCGTAAACGATGACGTCGACGTCCAGCGTCCGCGGACCCCAGACCTGCTGCCTGGTCCGGTGAAACGCCTGCTCAGCCTGCTGGCAGCGGCGCAGCAGGGCGGCTGGGGTCAGGGTGGCCCGGGCAATCAGCACGGCGTTCAGGTAGTCCGGCTGCGGCGGGCCGCCGACCGGGGCGGTCTCGTAGACCGGGGACAGGGCGGTCAGGGTCAGGCCGGGCTCGCTCAGGAGCTGCTGGACGGCGCCCTGCAAGGTGGCCAGCCGGTCGCCGAGGTTGCTGCCCAGGGCCAGCACGACATGCTGGCCGGCCTGGTCGGTCATGAGCTCTTTTCCCCGGCCTGGTTCGCGGCCTGGTTGGCGGCCTGGGCCGTGGTCTGGTCGGTGACCTGGGTCGTGGCCGCGCCCGTGGGCTGGCCGGCGCGGCGGCGGATGGTGACCGATACGTCGTCGAACCGGTGGCCGACGGGTGCGTGCGGCTTGTGCACGGTGATCTCAACCTCGCGGGCCCGTGGCTCGGTTGCCGTGGCCGCGTCGGCCAGCCGCTGCGCCAGCGTCTCGATGAGCTGGACCGGCGGGCCGGTTACCACGTCGGCCAGCCGGTCGGCCAGCGCCGCATAGTTCGCGGTCAGGGCCAGGTCGTCGGTGGCCGCGGCGGGCGCGGTGTCCAGCCAGAGCACCGCGTCCACGATGAACTCCTGGCCGTTCTCGCGTTCGGCGGCCAGCACGCCGTGATAGCCGAAGACGCGCAGCCCACGCAGCGCGATCCGGTCCGCGGCTGCCTCCTCCGCGCTCATCCGCCTGCTCCAGCCGGCCGGGCGGGCCGGGCTGGCCGGGCTGGCTGGGCTGGCCAGGCCAGGTCCGCCGCAGCCGGCTGCTCCCCGTGCCGCCAGGCTTCGGCCACCCGGACCGCATCCGCGTTCCCCGGCACCTGGTGCACCCGGGCGCACCAGGCCCCGGCCGCCGCGGCCAGCGCGGTCACCGACACGGTGGCGTCGTCGCTGCCGGCGAACGGCCGCGGCGTGCCATCCGGCGCGGCCAGCAGCCGGCCCAGGAACCGCTTGCGCGACGCGCCGATGAGCACCGGGAACCCCGGCGCCCGGCCGCCCAGCGTGCTGATCTGGTCCAGGCTGGTGAGCAGGGCCCAGTTGTGTTCTGGCCGCTTGGCGAAGCCCAGTCCGGGATCCAGCACGATCATGGCTGGGTCCACGCCCTGCGCGGTGACCACGTCCACCCGGCGGCACAGTTCCTCGGCCACCTCGCGCACCACATCCTGGTACACAGCCCTGGAATCCATGCTGTGGCTGTGACCCCGCCAGTGCATCACCACGTACGGCACCCCGGCCGCGCCGACCAGCCGGGGCATCTCCGGGTCGGCCAGCCCGCCGCTGACGTCATTGACCAGCCGGGCACCGGCCAGCACGGCCTGCTCGGCCACGTCGGCCCGCATCGTGTCCACGCTGACCGGCAGGCCGGCCGCGACCAGCCCGTCGATCACCGGCCGCACCCGGCGCAGCTCTTCCCCGGCCGTGATCCGCTGCGCGCCCGGGCGGGTCGACTCGCCGCCCACGTCCACGATGTCCGCGCCCTGGGCGGCCAGCTCCAGCCCGTGCGCGATGGCGGCGTCCGCGCCGAACCACTGGCCACCGTCGGAGAAGGAGTCCGGGGTTACGTTCACCACGCCCATGACCAGGCAGCGGTCCGGGCCGGGAAGCCCAGGCGGGCTGGCCGGCCGGGCTGCGTCGCTGATCACGTGGGTAACCCTACGCGGACCACTACCAGCCCGGAAACGCCCCGCGACCACGATCGCCCAGCCCAGCCGTAACGGCCCAGCCGTTGTGGCTGGCTCGCTGCGGTTCGCCGGCTGACCGCCGCTGGCCCGAGCGCAACTACACCAATCCTGCACCCACTCGCCCCGCCCGGTTGGTGCAGCCTGTGGTGCTGATGTGGCCAGTGGAAACTGCCAAGGGGCGATCCCGTTGTTGATGTTGACCTGGATGTTGCAGGCAAGCGACACCAATTCCAACATCAACAACTGGGGTGATCATCTCCGCGCTCTGGGGTGAGTGGGCGGCGGGGGCTAGCCGCCGCGTCGCTTGTCGGCCGGAACCGCCGCGTCTGTGCTGGCCAGGGCGTCCGGGGAGGAATGCCCATTGGCCACCGCATGGTCCGCCTGGGACGCGGCAGCGGACGGAACCGGATCAGCCGGATCAGCCGGAGCAGCCCCGCCTGCCGCAGCACCGTCGGCGCTCGCGGCACCGTCGGCGCTCGCGGCACCGTCGGGACTCGCGGCATCAT
>DATCUG010000319.1:0-5891 GCA_036567525.1 Streptosporangiaceae bacterium
CGGGCGAAGTCGCTGTCGCCACGGAACAGGTCCTGGTACTCCTGCTCGACGTCCGGGCCCAGCCCAGCCAGTGACTGGTTGTGCAGTCCCTGGCCGACGAACTGGCCGCGGCTGCCGAACGGGTTGCGCTGGCCGGCCGCCGCGCCACGCATCTCCTCGGCTTCCAGCGCGCGCATCTTCTCCAGCGACGTGTTCGCCACCGCCTGCTCCACGTCCTCGCGCAGCACCGGCCCGTTGAGGGCGAGGAAATCGAGCACCTTGTGCAGGCTGGCGACCGGGTCGGCGCGCATGTCTTCATACCTGACCGGGAGCACCTCGATCTCCGGGAAGTACTGCCGCACCGCGGTGGGCTGGGTCCAGGCCAGCACGTTGTCCGGCCAGTTCCCGAACTCCAGCTTGGTGTTCAGCATGGGCATGCCGCGGTGGCTGATGAAGTTCTTGGCCATGCCCCGGGCCTGGCCGCTGCCCGCGGGTGCCCCGGAATGGCGGATCAGGCTGAGGATGATATCGCGGGGATTGCGGACCAGGTAGACCGCTTTCCTGGTGTTCTCCCGGAACGGCTGCACGGCACTCGCACTGGGCAGCGCGTGCGTCTTGACCAGCAGCGGATCCCGCCGGCCCAGCGGCAGCCCGCCCCGGTTGCTCACCATCCCGCCGACCACCGGGATCAGCGAATTCACACTCCGCACCGAGGTTATCGGGCCTTTGGTCAGGTAACTGGCCAGCATGAACCGCAGCCAGGTGTTCCCCGACTTGGGATAGGAGGCAATCCACACAACGGCCATGTCGTGTTCCAGCCTTTCCGGGCGCGAGCCCGTCAGTACATCATCCGCGGATCCTGGTAATGCTTGAACTCCAGCAGGTTGCCGGTCGGGTCGAGCAGCATGACCGTGCGGTGCTCTTCCGCGGAACCTTCGAACCTGAGCTGGGCCGGCTGGAAGACAGGGACCTTCCTGATTTCCACCAGGCGCAGCAGCGCGTCGAAGTCCTCGCGGGCCCGGAACGTGATGCCGAAGTGCCGGGGGTACGGTTTGGGGTCGGTCACCTGATCGTCCGGGGAGTAGTGGCAGACCAGCTGGTCGCCGAAGAAATTGAACGTGATCCGGTCCGGGTAACGGCGGGCGACCTGGCAGCCCATCAGGGTGTTGTAGAAAGCCTCCGCCTCGTCCAGGTCCCGGGCCGGGATGGCGATGTGGCAGGCGTCCTCGGGTGATCTCACCGGCCCTCCCGGGCATCGGAAACGGCGATCGGCTGATGAAGCTGCCGCTTCTGCACCTTGCCCAGCGCGTTCCGCGGCAGGGAATCGACCAGGTGTATTTCCAGCGGCCGCTTGTACGGGGCGAGCCGGGCGGCCAGGAAGGACTGCATCTCGGCCTGGTCCAGCGGGCTGGCCGCGACCACCCAGGCCACGACGCGCTGGCCCAGTTTGTGGTCGGGCACTCCGGCTACCGCGACGTCGGCCACCCCCGGGTGGGCCAGCACCGCGTCCTCGACCTCGCCGGCGCCCACCCGGTAGCCGCCGGTCTTGATCAGGTCGGTGTCCTTGCGGCCGAGCAGGCGCAGCGAACCGTCCTCCGCCCAGGTCCCCAGGTCACCGGTGCGGAACCAGCCGTCCGGGTCCAGCACGGGGTCGCGGCCGAGGTACCCGGAGAACAGGCCCGGGCTGCGGATCTCGACCTCGCGGACCGGGCTCCCATCCGGCCCGGGCGGGCCGTCCGACCCGGTCAGCCGCACCTGCACCCCGGGCAAGGGCGGGCCGACCGAGCGCGGCGACCGCACGTCCCCCAGCCGGGGAGAGGTGATGATGAGGGTCTCAGTCATCGCGTACCGGTTCAGCAGCCGCTGCCCGCAGACCTGCTCGACCCGGTCGAACAGCCGGCCGGGTAGCCCGCCGGCCCCGGACACCAGCAGCCGGGCCGGTCGCATGGCCCGCAGGTCGGCGGTGCTCAGCGAGGCCCAGAGGGCCGGTACCCCGAAATACATCGACGCGCCGGGCGCGGGCTTGAAGTACGGCCCGGAATGGATCAGCCGGGAGCCGAGGCGGAGCGGTCCCAGCCCGCCGAACACCAGCCCGTGCACGTGGAAGAACGGCAGCGCGTGGGCCAGCACGTCCGCGTCGCTCCACTGCCACAGCCCGGCCACCGTGTCCAGATTCGCGGCGATCGCGCGGCGCGGGATAACCGCTCCTTTGGGCGGCCCGGTGGAACCTGAGGTGTACAGGATCAGCGCGGGCCGCTCGTCGGCTGGCGGACCGGCGGGCAGCGGGCCGCGGGCGGTCAGCCCCGGGTTGTCCAGCACCAGGTCCACAGCCGCGTCCCGGAGCACGTGGGCCCGCTCGGCCGGGCCGGCCTGCGGGTGCAGTGGCACGGCGGTGCCCCCGGTGGCCAGCACGGCCGCCACCGAGACCAGGGTGGCCAGGTTCGGGTGGGCCACCACGCCGACCTGGCCGGCCCCGGCCAGCCCGCGGGCCAGCCCGCCGACCGCCTCGGTCAGCTCCGCCCCGGCTAACTGCTGCCCGGCCACCTCGATGGCGGCCTGGCCGGCGGACAGGGCGGGGAGCAGGCCGGGCGGCCGGGTTCCGGTTGCGGACACGGGACGCCGCGGCTACTCGGCCGTGGTCAGCGGAACCAGCGGCCCAGGCGCTGGGCGGGTGGCCAGCGACGTGATCCCGGCGGGCTCGGGCCACGGCATGGCGGCCTGCTGGGTGGCTGGGTCGCCATGCCGGGTGGACACCAGCGCGACGAAGCCGGCCAGCGTGGGGTTTTCGCACATCTCCCGCATGCCGCCGAGCTCGATGCCCAGGGCCTGCTCGGTCAGCCCGATCACGCGCAGTGCGGACAGCGAATGGCCGCCAAGACCGAAGAAGTTATCGTCATCCGTCACCACGGGCACCCGCAGCACTTCGCACCACAGCCGCGAGACCAGCTGGTGCACAGTTAACTGCGCCTCAGTCCCGGTTATGCATTGCGTCATGGCATCCTCCAGTGCATTTGCCGCTATGGGGTAATACTGGCCCCGGCCCCATAGCAATTACAGACATAGAAACGTCATTGGCTAAGACTTTTTGTAGCCGGTGCGGCCGATCAGTGTCAAGGTCGGCCAGTCGCCATCGCTGGCCAGTTGGACACCATTTGCTGCTTTTCCGATACCCTCCATTGCGCACCGGCCGGCCGGTAAAGAGTGACTACCAGGTAACGGGGAGCGATTCGACACCGTAACCAGGAGTGTTCCGCCGGAAATGGACGTCGCTGAACGGCACCGCCAGCCGGAGGCCGGGGAACCGGTGCAGCAGCGCCCGGAACCCGATCCGCAGTTCCATCCGGGCCAGCGGGGCACCCACACAGTGGTGGATGCCGTGGCCGAAAGCAACGTGGCTGGCCGGCTCGCGGGTGATGTCGAACCGGTCCGGCTGCGCACCGAGCGCGGCGTCCCGGTTGGCAGCCGGGATGGAACAGATCACCCGGTCCCCCGCCTTGATCGTCTGGCCCGAAATGGTGACGTCGGACACCGCGCGGCGCGGCGTCGGCGCATGCGTGACGGACAGGAAGCGCAGCATCTCCTCGACGGCGTGGCCGATTCGCTCCGGCTGCTCGCGCAGCAGGGCAAGCTGGGCCGGGTGCTGCAACAGCAGCAGGACGCCCAGCCCGAGCATGCCCGAGATGTTGTCCACCCCGGCGAG
Organism: Streptosporangiaceae bacterium; assembly: GCA_036567525.1. Lineage (GTDB taxonomy): Bacteria > Actinomycetota > Actinomycetes > Streptosporangiales > Streptosporangiaceae > RYN-230. The sequence continues at coordinate 3,680 of DATCUG010000319.1, forward strand.
CAGCATCAGGATGCCCAGCCCGGTGAGTTCTTCATCGCTGAGTTCGGCGCCGTGCTGGCGCACCAGCATGCCCAGGAAGTCCTCGTCCGGGTCCACACGCTGCCGGGCCACCAGGCCGGCCAGGTAGTCGTGTAACGCGAAGCCATAGGCTTCCCGCTCGGCGAAGTCCCTGGTCTGGTCGAGATGGATGGTGCTGCGCCGTTCGAACTCGGCGCGGTCGTCCCGGGGCACCCCGAGTAACTCGCACAGCGCCACCGACGGGATCGGCCGGGCGAAGTAGGGCACCAGGTCGACCGGTGGCCCGGCCCGTTCCATCGCGTCAAGCCGGCCGGCCACCAGCGCCTCGATGCGCGGTTCGAGGCGGCGGATCCGGTGCACGGTGAACTCCGGTGTCAGCATCTTCCGCAGCCGGGTGTGCGCGGGCGGATCGTAGTTCAGCAGGTTCCCGGCCTGGCCGACCGGCCGGTACACGCTCGCGCCGCGCCACCGGTCGGTGCTGAACCGCTTGGCGTCGCCGAGGACTTCGCGGACCGCGGTGTGGCTGGTGGCCAGCCAGGTCAGGTCGCGGGACGGCCCGGCGTCGAGCCGGCTGACTGGCGCCTGGGCCCGTAACTGGCCTAGCTCGGCTACCGGGTCGAAGCCGTCCCGCCGCATGTACATGAGGCGGGGCGTGGCTTCAGGCACCGGCGGTCTCCGGCTCCTGGGCCTCGGCCTCCGCCATCTCCCGGATCAGGCTGTTGGGCCGCATGTCGGTCCAGTTCTCCTCGATGAAATCGAGGCAGGCCTGCCGACTGTCCTCGCCGTGCACGATTTCCCAGCCCTCGGGCACGTCGACGAACGTCGGCCACAGCGAGTACTGCCCCTCCTCGTTCACCAGGGCGTAGTACCGGCCCTCTTCGTCCTCGAATGGGTTAGGCATGACTTACCCCTTTCTCGCGCTGGCCTTTTCCCGCGCCAGCTTCCCGTAAATAACTTTGCCGATCTTTTCGAGTGGTTCTGGCTGCAGCATCGCGTAGTGGCTGCAGTTGACTTCGTGGCTCTCCAGCTGGCCACCGACATATGGCTCCCAGCTCGCGATCGCCTGCGGCACCGGCCGCGGTCCCTGGCGGCCCTGCATGGCCACGAACAGCAGCATGTCCCCGTCGAAGCGCTCCGGCTTGTGCCGCTCCGTGATCCAGCGGTTGTTTTCCAGCACCTTCTGCAGATTGGCCCGGATCTCCGGATCGAAGGCCACCGGCTCGCCGCCAGGCAGGGATAGCTGCGAGATATCGTCAACCGCCTTTTCCGGCGCCCGCTTTATGGTCCGGACCGCATCGCCATCCCGGCCATTACCAGCCTGGTCATCTTTGTCACGGTAAACCCGTGACCCCTTGGGCGGGAAGGCGTCCAGGACGGCCAGCAGGCCCACCTCGGCCCCCTCGGCGTGCAGCCGGGCGGCCATGGCCTGTGCGATCAGCCCGCCGTGGGACCAGCCCACCAGGTAGTACGGTCCGGCCGGCTGCACGGACCGGATCTCGCGGAGGTACTCCTCGGCCATTTCGGCGACGCTGCCCGGCAACGGCACCGGCTGGGCTATCCCCCGCGCCTGCAGCCCATAGACCGGATAGTCCGCGGGCAGCTGGCTGGCCAGGGCGGCGTAGCTCCAGCTCAGCCCGACCCCGGGGTGCACGCAGAACAGCGGCGGCCGGCTGCCGCCGGTGCGCAGCGGCAGCAGCATCTGAAAATCGGCCGCCCGCCCCGCCCCGGCCGCCGGCCCGCCGGCTGGCGGCTGCCCGGGCCCGGCCACCAGGTGCCGGATGGTGCGGATCCCATCGGCGGACCAGACCGCCTGCTCCCCGGTGGCGTACATACGCGCACCGGGCGCGCCGAACGGGCAGGCGACGAACCGGGCCGCGGTCAGCGCCCGGCCGGCCGGGTAGCCGCGGGCCAGGGCCGGCCCGGTCAGGTACAGGTCGCCCGGCACCCCAGGCGGGACCGGCTGCAGGAACCGGTCCAGCAGCAGCGCCTGGCTGTTCCCGGCCGGCCGGCCCGCGGGCAGCCCGTCCGCGGGCGGTTTCCGGCGGGCCGGCATCCGGTAGCTGGCCCAGCCTCCGGTCGTCTCGGCGGCCTGCCGCTGGGCCAGCACCACGACGCCGGGGTGCTGGCGGCGCCACCGGGCCAGCTCCTGGCCGGGCACCGCGCTGCGACCGGTCACGATCACCGCCGCGGCGGG
>DATCUG010000320.1:0-3406 GCA_036567525.1 Streptosporangiaceae bacterium
CGGGAGTGAGCGGCCAGGCGCGGCGCGATTATGGACTGAAATGGTCTAGTGGCCGGTGGTCAGCCGTTCGGCGGCAGCGGGAAGATTACCTTGGCCGTGGCCCGGTTCGTCGGCGCGATGATGACGTTCTTGCCGTTCTGCCACTGCTCCTCGACCATCGGCAGGGTGGATGTGTGATTGGCATTGAAGTGGATATGCCCGACCGCGAACGTGCCGTTGGTCTTGGCGATCTGGTTGTTGATCGCGGTCTTGTCCAGGCTGCCGGCCCGGGCGATGGCCTGCAGCAAAATCTGGGCCGCGGTGTAGGTGTCCGCGATGTGCTGCGACCCGGTCTGGTGGGTCTGCGCTTCGAACTCCGACATGAGCTGCTTCGCGCCCGGGAACGGGAACGAGGGATCCCAGTACCCGCCGACCATCACGCCGTTGGCCAGCTTGCCGAGGGCCTGGGCGAACTGCAGCGGCTCGCCGCCTTCCTCCTCGACCAGGATCTTCGGGTCGTAGCCAACGGAGACCATCTGCTTGCGCAACGCGATCGCCCCGGGCGGCGAGATGACCACCAGCAGCATGTCGGCGTTAGCCGCCTTGGCCGCCTGCAATGACGACGTGAACTGGGTCTGGGTGGGCGGCACGGCCGTGTTGTAGACGACCTTCCAGCCGTGCTTCTTGGCCCAGGCCGGCCACTCCACGGTGCCGATGATGTTCTCGTTCTTGCCATTGGAGTGGATGATCGCGACCCGGCGGTTGGTCTTCGCCTTCAGGCCGAGCTCGTCAGCGGTGTTGAACGGGGTCTCGGTCAGGTTCTCGGAATTGAAGAACAGGTCCCACGCCCAGGTCCAGTGGGCTGTCGCGCCGAAGGTGTTAGTGGCGGCACAGGGCGTGACAAAGGGGACGCCCATCCGGTTAGCAATCAATGCGTCCGGCTCGACCAGCGAGTCGGTGCAGGACCCGAGCAGCGCGTTCACGTGGTCCTGGGTGATGAGCTGCTGGATGTTGTTGACCGAGGTGTTCGGGTTGGTCTGGTCGTCCAGCAGGGTCAGCTTGACCTTGCGCTTCACCCCGTCCACTTTGATGCCGCCGGCCGCATTCACCTGGTTGACGGCGTGCTGGTAGCCCCACTTCTCGAAGTAACCGAAGCCTGCCAGTGGTCCCGTCAGGGGGATGGAGGCGCCGATCACGATCGGGCCCGAAGACGCAGTGGCAGAACCCCCGCCGCTGCCGCACGCGCTGAGCGCTGTGGCGAGGGCGAGCCCTGCCGCCGCGCAGACCGTTAGGCCTGGGACTTTCATAGAGGGATACCTCCGGCTTGCTTGGCGACGATGCCTTGACCGTCCCTTGGTCATTGCCCGCGATACGGTTTTGTTATCCCATCTAGTGGGATGGTGGAATCTACCGCCCGGTGAACGTCCAGGTCAAGGGTTGACGTCCGGGTTCCGGCCGGCCTCCTGGGCGCGCCGTCCAGGCGGCGAGCATGCCTTGACGTTCCCATAATGCGGGTAAAGGATCCCATGTTATGGAATCTTTGCCCCGGCCAGGCGCCCTGATATGCGGGTGACCCGGCACGCCAGCGCGCCGGGCTATGTGGCCCCGGCGCACCACGACGTGGCCACGCGGCGGCTGCAGGGTCACGAGGCCGGGCCCACCGACCGCTTCTGGGTCGGCCTGTCCTGTTACCTGCCCGGTGGCGGCTCGTCATCATCGGTATCCGGCAAGAATCCAGCTGACGTCACCCCTCCGCGCCAGCCGGCGGCTGCCCGCTGTGCGGAATTCCGGCTGGGCCGGGGCTCCGCCGTCCTACGCTGTTCCGCGAGGCTGCGGCCTCTGCGCCACGACGCTGCGGGGAGGTTCGTCGATGGATCGGTCCACAGAGGAAGCCGGCGGGACCGGCATCCAGGTGATCGCGCGGGCCGCCGACATCCTGCGCGCGCTGCGCCTGGCACCGGCCGGCCTGTCCCAGGCTGAGGTCGCGGAACAGGTGGGCCTGGCCCGGTCCACCATTCATCGTCTGCTGAACGCCCTCGAGGACGAAGGGCTGGTGGAGTCGGACGGGCCACGTGGCCGGTACCGGCTGGGCCAGCAGGTCAGCAGGCTGGCCGACACCGCCCGGCATGGCCTGCTGGCCAGTCTGCATCCAAAGCTCGAAGAGCTGTCCCACGAGGTGAACGAGACCGTCGACCTGTCGGTGCTGGACCGGGCCCGGGCGACGTTCGTGGACCAGGTGGTGGCGCCGCACCGGCTGCGCGCGGTCAGCTCGGTCGGCGAGTCGTTCCTGCTGCACTGCACGGCCAACGGCAAGGCGTTCCTGGCTGCGATGTCACCACACGACCTGGCCCGGGCGACCGCGGGCACGCTGCCCCGGCTGACCGAGCACACCATCACCGATCACGATGTGCTGGCGGCCGAACTGGAGCGGGTCCGGGCCGGTGGGGTCGCCTACGACCGCGAGGAGCACTCCGAGGGGATCTGCGCGGTGGGCACGGTGATCCGCGGGCTGACCGGGCTGTCGGTGGCGGTCAGCGTGCCGATGCCGGCGCAGCGGTTCTACGGCCGCGAGCCGATGCTGCACGACGCGCTGCTGCGCTGGGCGGAACGGGTGGAACGGGAACTCGGCGGGGCCGAATCGCCGCCGGCCGGGCCGGCCCGCCGCCGGGTCCGGGCCAGCTAGCGGACCCGGCCGGCTAGCGGACCCGGTCGAACTGGCGCTGGACCACCGGCACCGGCACCGGCTCACCGCGCGACTGCGCGCCCAGCAGCAGCCCGCGCACCCGCAGCCACCAGCGCACCGCCAGCACGGTGCCGGACAACTGCACCGCGACCGCGGCGCAGAACGCCAGCCGGTACCCGGCGCTGCCCGGGCCGGTCAGCTCCAGCACCCCGCCGACCAGCAGCGACGCGATGATCGTCGAGGTGAACCCGCCGACGTTCACCACCCCGGTGGCGGTGCCCACCATGGCCGGCGGGTTGTAGTCCCGGGCCAGTGAGAAGCCGATGGTGGAGGCGGGCCCGCCCACCGCGGCCACCGCCACCACCGCGATGATCAGCGGGTGCGGCGGCGGCCCGCTGAAGCAGCCGAGCAGTACCGCCCAGCCGGCCACGCTGAGCAGGCACACGCCGAGCGCGAACGGCACCCGGGCGGCTGGGTACCGGCCGAAGAGCGCGCCGATGGCCGGGCTGGTCACGATGGCGGCCAGCACGCAGACCAGCAGCACGGCGCTCGCGCTGGCCTCGGTGAAGCCCTGCCGGACCAGGTAGGGCAGGCCCCACAGCACGGCGAACATGGTGGCCAGCGACATGCAGGAGAAGTGCACCCAGAAGCCCAGCCGGGTGCCCGGGGTGCGCCACGCCGCGTGCACCCGGCGCAGCGTGCGGGTGACGCCTGGCCGCGGCGCGCGCCGGGCCGCGGCACCGG
>DATCUG010000321.1:0-7068 GCA_036567525.1 Streptosporangiaceae bacterium
CGCACGGCCGCCGTGACAAGCGGGTCCGGCGGGGCGCTGGTCACCAGGTCACCGGCCAGCCCGGCCAGGCGGCGCAGCGCGTCGTACGGGGTCAGCTCGCCGGGCACCTCGGCGGCCAGCCGGGCACCCAGGCCCCGGGGCAGCTCGTCACGCAGGTCGGCAGGCCCGGGCCGCTGGTCGAGCAGCCCGGTCAGCGGCCGGCCCAGCGCTGGGCCACCTGCGCCCGGCCGCAGCCGCACCCCGGCCAGCACAGTGCCGGGCGGCATCGGCATGAGGCACGGCCCGGTGTCCGGCCCGGCCAGGAACACGCCGGTGCCGCGCTGCCAGATGAGATCCACGCAGGCGTCCGGCAGCACCCGGGTGGGCGGCGCCCCCTCGGCCGGGGTCACGCCCACCCACAGGCAGGCCACCGCGCCGGCCAGCGCCGCGGGCGGCGCGACCTCGCGGTATCCCGGCGACCAGTCCACCCGGCCGAGTCTGGCACCCGGCACCGACAGTTGGCCGATCCGTTCAAGCCACCGGCCGGGACCAGGCGCGAGGATGGCCACATGACCGCACCAGATTTCGACGCGGCGGCCCAGTTCGTGGCGGCCACCGGCCGGGTGCTGGACCGCCGCCGGTTCGGCCGGCTGTTCGGCACCGATGGCCCGCAGCCGGTCCGCGACGCGGTGGCCGCCTACCGCAACCCGGACGGCGGGTTCGGCCACGCGCTGGAACCGGACGGCCGCTGCCCGGGCAGCCAGCCGCTGGCCATCGCGCTGGCCCTGGCCACCCTGGACGAGGCCGGCGCCTGGGACGGTGAGCTGGCCGCTGGCGCCCTCGGCTGGCTGGAGCGGCACGCGCCCACCGCGGGCGGCGTGGCGGAAGCAGACCCGTCCATCGAGGGCTGGCCGCACGCTCCGTGGTGGGCGGCCATGGACCGCCAGCTCCCGTCGATCATCACCACCGGGCTGATCGCCGGGACGCTGCACGCGCGGCAGGTCCGGCACCCCTGGCTGGACCGGGCCACCGAGCTGGAGTGGGCCATGATCAGCGAGGTGACCACGGCCAGCCCGTACCTGATGCGCGGGGTCATGCACTTCCTGGACCGGGTGCCGGACCGGGACCGGGCGGTCCAGGCGTTCGGCCAGTGTGGCCCGCTCATCCTCGACCAGGGCCTGGTCACCCTGGACCCGGCCGCGCCCGGGGAGATCCACACCCCGCTGGACTTCGCCCCGCTGCCCGGCTCGCTGGCCCGCCGCCTGTTCCGGCCCGAGGTGATCGAGGCACACCTGGACCACCTGGCCGCGGCCCAGCAGGCAGATGGCGGCTGGATGTTCAACTGGCCAGCCTGGTCACCGGCCGCGGCCGCCGACTGGCGCGGCTCGATCACGGTGGACGCGCTGCGTCTGCTCCGCGCGAACGGCCGCTGCCCTGCCCCGGGCTGAGCCAGGCACCCGGCCCGCCGGCTACCACCGCGGGCCAGCTAACGGCCCGGAGTTGAGCTGGCGTTCAGCCATAGAAGAGTCTTTCCATCACGGCGCGGGCCCGGCGCGCGGTGCGCCGGTAGTCCTCGACCAGATCCTGGCTGGCGTCCGGTGGGTAGCCGAGGACGCGGGCCACCGCGGCCAGCTCGGCCTGCTTGGCGGGCAGCACGTCGGAGGCGCGGCCGCGGAGCAGCACCACCGCATTGCGGACCCGGGTGGCCAGCCGCCACGAGGCAGCCAGCGCGGCCGCGTCCTCGGCCCCGGCCAGGCCCGCCTGCACGGCCGCGGCCAGCGCGGCCAGGGTCTGGGTGGTGCGCAGGCCGGCCACCGCGTGCGCGTGGCTGAGCTGGAGCAGCTGGACCACCCACTCGACGTCGGACAGGCCGCCCGGGCCGAGCTTGAGATGCAGCGCCGGATCGGTGCCGCGGGGCATCCGCTCGGCTTCCATCCGGGCCTTGAGCCGCCTGATCTCGCGGACCGACGCCTCGTCGATGCCGCCCGCCGGGTAGCGGTACTCGTCGGCCAGCGCGCTGAACCGGCGGCCCAGCTCCCGGTCGCCCGCGGCGGGTTCGGCCCGGAGCAGCGCCTGCGCCTCCCAGGCCAGCGACCAGCGCTCGTAGTAGGCGCGGTACGCGGCCAGGCTACGGACCAGCGGGCCCTGGCGGCCCTCCGGGCGCAGCGACGGATCGACGACCAGCGGTGGGTCAGGTGCGGGCTGGGCCAGCAGCCGGCGCAGTTCCTCGGCCACCGCGTGCGCGGCCTGGGACGCGGCCTGCTCGTCTGCGCCGGGCAGGGGATCGTGCACGAACATCACGTCGGCATCGCTGCCGTACCCGGTCTCCCGGCCGCCGAACCGGCCCATGCCGACCACGCAGATCCGGGTGGGCAGCGGCCCGTGGTCGCGTTCCGCCCGGCCGATGGCGGCGTCCAGGGCGCCGCCGACGGTGACCGCGGTGATCACGGTGAGCGCCTCGCTGGTCTCCTCGATGCTGGTCAGCCCGAGCAGGTCGGCGGCCGCGGTGCGGAGCAGCTCACGGCGGCGAAGCGCGCGGACGGCCTGGGCGGCCACGTCAGCACTGCTGTGCCTGGACACCACCGCGGCCGCCTCGGCGTGCAGCGCGGCGGCCGGCCGCGGTTTGAGCTGTTCATCCGAGCCGAGCAGGGCCACGGTTTCCGGCGCGCGCATCAGCAGGTCGGTGGCGTACCGGCTGGAGGCGAGCAGCCGGGCCATCCGGCGGGCCACGTTGGTGTCGTCCCGTAGTAGCCGCAGGTACCACGGCGAATCGCCGAGCGCGTCGCTGACCTGGCGGAACGCCAGCAGCCCGGCGTCCGGCTGGGCGGCGTCGGCGAACCATTCCAGGAGCACCGGCAGCAGGGTGCGCTGGATGGCCGCGCGCCGGGAGACGCCCGAGGTCAGCGCCTCGATGTGGCGCAGCGCGCCGTCCGGGTCCAGGTAGCCGAGCGCTTCCAGCCGGGCCCCGGCCTCGGCGCGGGTGAGCCGGACCGCGTCGCTGGGCAGCCGGGCCACCGCGTCCAGCAGTGGGCGGTAGAACAGCTTCTCGTGCAGCCGGCGGGCTTCCCGGGCGTGCTGCCGCCACTGCGCCATCAGGTCGGCGGCCGGGTCGGACCGGGCCGGCGGGGCGGGAGCGGTGCGGCCGTCGCGGGTCTGGGCCCGGCGCAGCGCGCGGCCCAGGCGGCGCAGCGCTTCGGGGTCTTCCGGCAGGGTGTGCGTGCGGCGCAGCTGGCGGAGCTGGAGCAGGTGCTCCACGCTGCGCAGGAACCGGTACGCGGCGGCCATCGTGGCCGCGTCGTCGCGGCCCACGTAGCCGCCCTGGGCCAGCGCGGCCAGGGCGGGCAGCGTGCCCGGCTCGCGCAGCGACTCGTCGGTCCGGCCGTGCACGAGCTGCAGCAGCTGCACCGCGAACTCGATGTCGCGCAGCCCGCCGGGGCCAAGCTTGAGCTGGCGGGCGGCCTCGCTGGCGGGCAGGTTGCCGATCACCCGGCGGCGCATGGCCTGCACGTCCGCGACGAAGTGCGGCCGCTGCGCGGCCTGCCAGACCATCGGGCCGAGCATGGCCAGATAGTCCTGGCCCAGGGCCAGGTCACCGGCGACCGGCCTGGCCTTCAGGAGCGCCTGGAACTCCCAGGTCTGCGCCCATCGCTGGTAGTAGGCGCGGTGGCTGGCCAGGGTGCGCACCAGTGGGCCGCTGCGCGGCCTGCCAGACCATCGGGCCGAGCATGGCCAGATAGTCCTGGCCCAGGGCCAGGTCGCCGGCCGCGGGCCGGGCCTTGAGCAGGGCCTGGAACTCCCAGGTCTTCGCCCACCGGTCGTAGTAGGCGAGGTGGCTGGCCAGGGAGCGGACCAGCGGCCCCTGACGGCCCTCGGGCCGCAGGTTCGGGTCGACGGGGAACAGCGCCCCCTCCGGGGTGCTCTGCGAGCAGACCCGGATCAGGCCGGCCGCCAGCCGGGTCGCGGTGCGCAGCGCGGCGGCCTCGGCCCCGGGATCGGCACCGCCCTCCGCGGCGGCGACGAAGATGACGTCGACGTCGCTGGCGTAGTTCAGCTCGCGCCCGCCGCACTTGCCCATGGCGATCACAGCCAGCCGGGCCGGGGCGGCGCCGGCCGGCAGCTCGGACCGGGCGATGGCCAGCGCCGCCTCCAGCGCTGCGGCGGCCAGGTCGGCCAGCTCGGCGGCGGTCTCGTCCACCGTCACCACGCCAGTCAGGTCGCGGGCGGCCAGCTGGAGCAGCCGCCGCCGGTAGGCGGCGGGCAGCGCGGTGGCCGGGCTGCCACCTGGGGCCGCGGCCGGGTCGGCCCTGGGTTCCGGGTCGTCCGGCCGGGCGCCCACCGCGGCCAGCAGCGCGGCGCGCGCTTCCGCGGCGGTGCCGCCGCGCAGCGCGTCCGGGCCGCTCAGCACGTGCCAGTCGGCTGGATGCCGGACCAGGTAGTCGCCGAGGGCGGCGCTGGCCCCGAGCACCGCGGTGAGCCGGTTGCGCAGCCCGGCGTCGGCCCGCATGGCCTCGGTCAGCTCGGCGTCGCGGGGCATCCGGGCCAGTGTGATGAGGGCCAGGTCGGGATCGGCGGCCGCACCCAGCGCGGCCAGCAGGTCGGCGTCGGCGCCGTCCGCGTCCAGCGCCAGGTCCTCGCTGACCAGACGTTCCGCCCGGGCGGCGTCAGCGAATCCCATCCGGGCCAGCCGCCCGGCCGGTGTCGTCCTCCGGCGCACGCTCACCCCTGAACGGTAACGGCATGCGGTCCGGTTGGCTCCCCCCGGCGGGCTGGCCCGGCGCTGATCCGGCCGGCCCGGCCGGGCGGGCGGAAAGACCCCAGAAATGATGGCGCCGGGGCCGTCCGCAGACGACCCCGGCAGGGGGGTGCACCGGGGGGGGTAGGTGCACGTGTTAATCATGCGACCGGCCGGTAACGTCCCGGTAGCGTCGCTAAATGCGCTTATTTTCGTTCGCTCTACCTGCACAAATGTCACGCACCGACGGCGTGCCCGGGGGTTAGGCCGCCCATCGCGGTGCTCGCCGCGGCGGCGGGGACGCTACCGGGGACCTCCGGCAGGACGCCGCGGAGCCGGGCCTGGACCTGATCCGCGTCGGAGTGGTGCAGGTGCTCCAGGATGGCCAGCGCCTCCTGCCAGGCCTGCCGGGCCTGGTCCAGGTCGCCGGCCGCGTGGTAGGCGTCGCCCAGGTGGACCAGCATGGTGGTCTGGTAGTAGCCGCCGGCCATGCCCTCGATGCTGCGCAGCGCGGTGCGGATGTGCGTGATGGCTTCGTCGAACCGGCCCAGGTGATACAGGATGTAGCCGACGCTGTCCCAGATGGCGCCCTCGTTCAGCGGGTCACCACCGATCTCGCGGTACATCCGCAGCGCCTGCTCACAGAACTCCAGCGCCTGCTGGTACTCGCCGAGCTGGGCGTGGATGTAGCCGACCCCGTTGAGCATCTTGGCCAGGCCCGGCTGGTAGCCCTCTTCCCGGTACAGCGCCAGCGCGAGCTGGGCGTGGCCGAGCGCTTCGGCCAGCCGGCCCTGCCGCTCGGCCAGGATCATGATGTCGTTGTGCGCCCGGGCCTCACCGAGCCGGTCACCCAGCTCGTGATGCAGATCCAGCGCCTGGGTGCAGTACACCCGGGCCTCGGCCAGCGAGCCGAGCCGGCTGTAGGTGGCGCTCAGATCCCGGTACACGTGGGCCTGGCCGGCCCGGTCGCCCAGCCGCTTGGCCGCCCCGATCGCGGTGTGCTGGATGGCCACCTGGTCATGCCAGTAGCCCTCGCGGTCGAAGAACAGCCACACCGCCCAGGGCAGCTGCCAGGCGTAGGTGTCCAGGCCCGCCTCCTCCGCCTGGCCGATGGCGGCCAGCAGCACCTGGCGCTCGGCCGCGAACCAGGCTTGCGCGTCGGCCGCGCAGGTCAGGATCTCCGGGGTGACCCCGGCCCGGGGTGGCTCGACCGGCAGCAGCGGCCGGGTCGGGTTGAGCAGCCGGGTGCCCGCGCACGCGGTGTGCAGGTAGTGATCCAGCACCCGGTACACCGCCTCAGCGCGGGCCTGCTCCGGGTCGGTGGTGCGGGCCAGGTCGGCGGCGTAGGCGCGGAGCAGGTCATGGAACGCGAACCGGCCCGGGGCGTGCTCGGCGATCAGGTGCGCGTCGGCCAGCTCAGCCACCGCGGCGGTGGCCTCGGCGGCCGGGATCGCGGCCAGGCTGGCCGCGGCCGGGATCGTCACATCCGGCCCGGCGTGCAGCCCGAGCAGCCGGAACAGCCGGGCGGCCGGCTCGCTGAGCTGCCGGCAGGACCAGGAGAACACGGCGCGGATGCTGGCCACCGGGTCGCCCGCGTCCAGCGCGTCAAGCCGGCCCTGCGCATCCGCCAGCTCCCGGGACAGCTCAGCCAGCGGCATCAGCGGCCGCGCCGCCGCCCGCGCGGCCACGATGCTCAGTGCCAGCGGCAGCCGGGAACACGACTCGGTCAGCTGGCGGGCCGCGTCCACCTCCGCGCTGGCCCGCTCGCCCAGCCGGCCAGCCAGCAGCTCCCGCGCCTCGGTCCCGGTCAGCACGTCCAGCGGCAGCAGCCGCGCGCCCTCGGTGGCGGCCAGCCCGGGCAGCCGGGCCCGGCTGGTCACCAGCACCAGGCAGGACGGGCTGCCCGGCAGCAGCGGCCGCACCTGGGCCGCGTCCCGTGCGTTGTCCAGGATGACCAGCACCCGCTTGCCCGCCAGCACGCTGCGGTACAGCGCGGCCTGCGCGTCCACGTTGTCCGGGATCTGCTCCTCGGGCACCCCGAACGCGCCGAGGAACCAGCGCAATGCGTCCGCGGCGGCCACCGGGGTGCCGGACGGGTCGAACCCGCGCAGGTTCACGTACAGCTGCCCATCCGGGAACTCGGCGGCCGACTGGTGTGCCCAGTGCACGGCCAGCGCCGTCTTACCCGCCCCGGCCGTCCCGCCGATGACCAGCACCCGGACCGCCTCATCCGACGATTCGGCCGCCTCCAGCCAGGCCCGCAGCTCGGCCAGCTGCGCGGTCCGCCCGGCGAAGTGCGCCACCCCGGCCGGCAGCTGGCGCGGCACCACCGCCGCGGGGGCCGGGCGCCCGGCGGG
>DATCUG010000322.1:0-11211 GCA_036567525.1 Streptosporangiaceae bacterium
GCCGGGCGCGCCGGGCGCCACGTAGGTCCCGGAGCCATGCCGTCCTTCCAGCCAGCCCTCGGCGAACAGCTGGGTGTAGGCCGCGGTCACCACGGTCCGGCTCACCCCGAGCAGCGCGGCCAGCGCCCGGCTGGACGGCAGCCGCTCGCCCGCGGCCAGCCGCCCGTCGGCCAGCGCCGCGCGCAGCTGGGCGGCAATCTGCTCGGTCAGCGGCAGCGGCCCGGCCCGGTCGGCGGCCAGTGGCAGCTCGATGGCGGTGCGGGGAAAAGTGGTCATCTGTTCTTCCCGTAAAGTGGCTACACTCATCAGTCCACTTGGTAGGTACGGTAAGCCATCATGAGCGCTGATGACACCCTGACTTTGTCCGCGACCCCCCGGACCGCCCTGCGCCGGCACAAGGAACGCGGCCGGGCCGGCCGGGACGACCTGTACGCCGTGCTCGACGCGGGCCTGATCTGCCATCTCGGCGTGGTCATCGATGGCCTGCCGGTGGTGCTGCCGACCGCCTACGGCCGCGATGGCGACCTGCTCTACCTGCACGGCTCGTCGGCCAACCGGAGCAACCTGGCCGCTGACGGGCAGGAGGTCTGTGTCACGGTGACCCACCTGGACGGGATCGTCTGCGCCCGGGCCGTGTTCAGCCACTCGATGAACTACCGCAGCGCGGTGGTCTTCGGCCGGGCCCGGCTGGTCACCGACGACCAGGAGCGGCTGGCCGGGCTGCGGGTGATCACCGAGCAGCTGATCCCGGGCCGGTGGGCGGCGGCCCGGCCGCCGTCGCGCAAGGAGATGGCCGCCACCTCGGTGCTGGCCGTTCCGCTGGATGAGGCCTCGGTCAAGGTGCGCACCGGGCCGCCCGCCGACGAGCCGGACGACCTGGACCTCGACGTGTGGGCGGGCGTGCTGCCCGCCGCGCTGACCTTCGGCGAGCCGCAGCCGGACCAGGAACTGCCGCCGGGCACGGCCGTGCCCGGGCACATCCGCGCCGTGGCCGGCCGGCCCCGCGGCTGAAAACTGGCCGGCCGGCCGGGTGACCAGGTGGGGACCTGGACAAGGTGGCCGTGACAAGGCTCTAGTCTTGGGGGATGACTGACCGGCTCGTCTGGATCGACTGCGAGATGACCGGGCTTGACCTGGCCCGTGATGCCCTTATCGAGATCGCCTGCCTGGTAACCGACGGCAACCTGAACGTGCTCGATGAGGGCGTGGATCTCGTGATCAAGCCCCCGGCGGAGGCGGTGGACCAGATGGTGCCGGTGGTCCGGGAGATGCACACCACCTCCGGCCTGATCGACGAGCTGCCGTCCGGGGTCACCCTGGCCGAGGCCCAGGAGCAGGTGCTCGGCTACGTGCGTGGCCTGGTGCAGGACGCCCGGCGGGTGCCGCTGTGCGGCAACTCCATCGCCACCGACCGCGCCTTCCTCGCCCGCGACATGCCCGAACTCGACGCGTTCCTGCATTACCGGATGGTCGACGTGTCGAGCATCAAGGAACTGGCCCGGCGCTGGTACCCGCGGGCCTACTTCGCCAGCCCGCAGAAGCACGGCGGGCACCGGGCGCTGGCCGACATCCGGGAGAGCATCCAGGAACTGCGCTACTACCGGGAGGCGATCTTCGTCCCGGAGCCCGGGCCGGACTCGGCCACCGCCCGGGAGATCGCCAGCAAGTACGGCGTCGCGCCGTCCGGCAACGGGCGCACCGAGCCGGGCAGCCGGCCGCAGACGGCGGGCTGACCGGGCGCCGTTACCGGGTATCTGGTTCGAAGCAGACCGGTGACGCCGCTATGCTTCATGCAGCCGTTCGGCGATGGTGGGCGTAGCTCAGTTGGTTAGAGCACCAGGTTGTGGTCCTGGGTGTCGGGGGTTCGAGTCCCCTCGCTCACCCCATGTGGGAAGTTTCCGCACACCGGAATGGCCCCGAACCGGTCCTTGGTTCGGGGCCATTTGCCTGGCGGGGCCTTCCAGAATTCTGGAACCTTAGCTGAGCGACCTGCGCGAATGCTGTTTCTTGGCGTGAGATGCCCTTCCGGCCGGGCATCCTAGGGGCGTGAGTAACGCCGTGCCCGCGCTGAGTGCGCGGCTGGCCCGGTGGCAGGATGAGCTGGCCGCCTGGGCCATTCCCGCGCACCTCACCGCGGCCGTGCCGGACTCGCCCTGGGTGCTGCCCCGGCAGGTGTTCGCGCGCCGCGCGGACCGGCTGCGGCAGGCCCCGGCCGGTCCGTCCTACCAGCGGGAATGGCAGGCTCTCGACCCGCCGGGCAGCGTGCTGGACGTGGGCGCCGGAGCCGGCGCCGCGTGCCTGCCGCTGGCCCCGCGCACCACCACGCTGACCGCGGTGGACACCGACGCCGCCCTGCTGGACCTGCTGGCCGAGCGGGCCCGCGCGGCCGGGCTGGACCCGCAGCTGCGCGTCGGCGGGTGGCCGGAGGTGGCCGGGCAGACCGCACCGGCGGACGTAGTGACGTGCCATAACGTGCTGTACAACGTGCCGGACCTGGGCCCGTTCATCGAGGCGCTGACGGCCCATGCGCGGCGCCAGGTGGTGGTCGAACTGACCGCGGCCCATCCGCTGACGTCGCTCAACCCGTTGTGGCGGCACTTCCACGGCCTGGACCGGCCAACTGGGCCAACCGCGGGTCACGTCCTGGCCATCCTGGACGCAATGGGGCTGCGGGCAGGGCACACTGAATGGAATCGTCCGGCTGAGGCGGATTACGCCTCAGTTCGCGAACTGGCCGAGGTGACCAGGCGGCGGCTGTGCCTGCCGGCTGAGCGGGCGGCTGAGGTGGAAGCCGCGCTCCGGGACACCGGGCTCAGCGGCGGCCAGGCCGCCGACCTGGGGACGGCCGGACGCGCCGTAGTCACGATCTGGTGGGAGGGTTCCGCGTGAGCAACATGGATGACTGGTTTCGCGACCCGTCGCCGCGCTCATCCGGGTCGGCTTACCCCGGCGGCGGGCCGGCCGGGCACCTGCCCTACGGCGCGCCAAGCCAGAGTGCCTGGCCCTCGCAGCCACCGGCGCACTCTGCCAGCCCGGGCCGCCGCGCCCAGCCGTACCAGGGTGGCGGGCGCGCCTACCGGGGCGGTGGCGGCGGCCGGCGCTGGCTGCGGCCGCGCCGGATCCTGGGCATCCTCGCGCTGGTGGTGGTGCTGATCCTGGTCTTCACCGGGGTCATGTACTTCTACCTGAACTCCAAGCTGACCCGGGTCAACGCGCTGATCGACTACAACGGCCGGCCGGTCGCCGGGGCCGGGCAGAACTGGCTGATCACCGGTTCGGACAGCCGCCAGGGGCTGACCCGCAAGGAGGAGCGCCAGCTGGCCACCGGCCGGGGCATCGGCGGGCACCGATCAGACACGATCATGGTGCTGCACATCCCGGGCAATGGGCTGCCGGCGGTGCTGGTCAGCATCCCGCGTGACTCCTACGTGGACATTCCCGGGTTCGGCAGGAACAAGATCAACGCCGCCTACGATTTCGGCGGGCCCAAGCTGCTGGCCAAGACGCTGCAGAACGCCACCGGCCTGTACATCAGCCACTTCATGAGCATCGGTTTCGGCGGCCTGGTCAATGTGGTGAACGCGGTCGGCGGGGTGCGGATGTGCATCCCGTCCAACCTGAACGACCCGGCGTCCGGGCTGCACCTGAAGAAGGGCTGCCAGAACCTGGACGGCGCCCAGGCGCTCGGCTTCGTCCGCACCCGGCACCTGTTCGCCACCCAGGACCTGCAGCGGGAGCAGGACCAGCGGGTGTTCATCAAGGCGCTGCTGACCAAGATGACCAGCCCTGGCACGCTGGCCAACCCGTTCCACTCGTTCCCGGCCGCGTTCGGCGCGGCGGGCGCGCTCACCGTGGACAAGGGCACCCAGCTCTACCAGCTCGTCCAGGTCGCGTTCGCGCTGCGGCACCCGGAGACCACCACCGTGCCCATCGGTGGCACGCCGCTGCTGGCCGTCGGCGACGTGGTGATCTGGGACCACGCCAAGTCGACCCGGCTGTTCGATGCGATGCGCAACGACACGCCGGTGCCGAAGGGCCTGCTAAGCGGCTCCAAGCTGGCCGCGGGCGCCTGAGTTGCAATCGTTATCGGCTGCGGTCAACTTGCGACGTTTCCGCCTCTTGCGCACAGCCTGGGAGCCTTCGGTAGCATGCCTCGAATTACCACCCGCTGGTGGCCATAGCCCGGAGGTGGCTTTGAGGACCGGCAGTATCCCCAGCGTGACCCGGCCGCTCGGCTTGTCGCTGCGTGAGGCTGAAATCATGACGCTGATCGCGGAAGGTCACTCCAACGGCGAGATCGCCGCCCAGCTCGTGCTGGCCGAGAAGACCGTCAAGAATCACGTGAACCGGATATACGCCAAGCTAGGCGCCCAATCCCGGGCGGCGGCCATCTCCCAGTGGGCCGACGCGCGGGGCGCGGCCACCTGAGCTCCCATCCGGGCTGGCCTGAAGCTAGCCTGATAGTGAGTTCAGCCCCAGGGGGCATTCAGGAAATACTCAGGTTCAGGCCGGAAGATGCAGGTCATGACCATGCCGTCGACGAATGGGCGGGCACAGCCGGCTGCCAGGCTGCTCGTTGTCGAGGACGAGCCCAACATCCTTGAGCTCTTGTCCGCCAGCCTTCGCTACGCCGGGTTTGACGTGCTCACCGCGACCGGCGGAACCGAGGCGGTCCAGGCCGCGCAGCGGCACCGGCCCGACCTCATCGTGCTCGACGTGATGCTTCCCGACATGGACGGCTTCGACGTGGTCCGGCGGCTGAGAGGCGGCGGGGCGCGCATCCCGGTGGTCTTCCTGACGGCGCGGGACGCGATGGAGGACAAGGTCCGCGGTCTCACCCTGGGCGGGGACGACTACGTGACCAAGCCGTTCAGCCTGGAGGAGGTCATCGCGCGGATCCGCGCGGTGCTCCGGCGCACGCACGGCGACGGGGCCGAGCCCACGCCCCGGCTCAAGTTCGCCGATCTGGAGCTGGACGAGGAGAGCCATGAGGTGTGGCGGGCGGGCCAGCACGTGCAGCTCTCCCCCACCGAGTTCAAGCTGCTCCGGTACTTCATGAGCAACGCCAACCGGGTGCTGTCCAAGATGCAGATCCTGGACCACGTCTGGGACTACGACTTCCGCGGCGACACCGGCATCGTGGAGTCGTACGTGTCGGTGCTGCGGCGCAAGGTGGACACCACCGAGCCGCGGCTCATCCACACCCTGCGCGGGGTCGGCTACGTGCTCCGGCTGCCGTCCGCGTAACCAGCGGAGATGACGGCGGCATCCTGGCTCGGCCGCGCGCAGGGGAACCTGCGCCGGCTGTCCGGGCGCACCCCGATCCGGGTCAAGATCATCACGGCGCTGCTCGCGCTGGTCATCGTCGCGCTGGCCATCATCAGCACGGTGAGCCTGGCCGTGTTCCGCAATTACCTGCAGGGGCAAGCCGACACTCAGCTGACCGCGCTGTACAACTCGACGATCCACGGCGGGCACCAGGGGTCAGTGTTCGGCCAGCCAGAGATACCCATCAGCGGGCAATACGGCCCACCGGAACTGGTCGAGGTGCTGAACGCCCAGGGCCAGGTGCTCACTCCGATCAGTCCTTATGGCCCGGGGTCGGCCGGCCCGAGCGTGCCCACCAGCAAGGCGTGGCTCGCCGCGCATTCCGGGCAGCGGACCACCGTGCCCGCGCTGTCCGGGACCGACAACTGGCGGGTGATCACCAAGGTCTTCCATAACGCGCTCGTAGCCACCCCCCTCGGCACCAGCTCGCCGCAGACCGTCGTGCTGGTCGTCGGCGTCGATCTGGGCAGCGTGAACACCACGCTGGGCTGGCTGGCCCGGATCGACCTGCTGGTCAGCGCCATCATCGTGGTCGCGCTGGCCGTGGTCGGGGTGACCATCGTCCGGGCCAGCCTGCGCCCGCTGACCGACATCGAGCAGACCGCGCAGGCCATCGCGGCCGGTGACCTGTCCCGGCGGGTGCCCGACCTGGACCCGCGCACCGAGGTCGGCAGGCTCGGCCGGTCGCTGAACCGGATGCTGGCCCAGATCGAGTCGTCGTTCCAGGCCCGGACCCGGTCCGAGGCGGCGGCCCGGCGGTCCGAGGAGCGGATGCGCCAGTTCGTCGCGGACGCCAGCCATGAGCTGCGCACCCCGCTCACCGCGATGCGCGGCTACGCCGAGTACTACCGGCAGCGCGGCGGGGTGCGGGACGGCGAGGACGCCGCGGCGGACCGCAATGGCGCGGCCACGGACGGGGTGACCGCCGGGGAGGCCACTGCGGAGGCCGCCGGGGCCATCGTGCCGCGCAGCGGTACCGGCCAGCTCAGCGGGGCCGACCTGGACCGGATCATGCAGCGGGTCGAGCAGGAGTCGGCCCGGATGGGGGTGCTGGTCGAGGACATGCTGCTGCTGGCCCGGCTGGATCAGCAGCGGCCGATCGAGCGCCGCCCGGTGGACCTGCTCACGCTGGCCGCCGACGCGGTGCAGGACGCCCGGATGATCGCGCCGGACCGGCCCATCGACCTGAACGTCGGCTCGGCTACCGCGTTCCTGGTGCTCGGCGACGAGGTTCGGCTGCGGCAGGTCATCGGCAACCTGATGAGCAACGCGCTCAGCCACACCCCGGACGGCACACCGGTGACGGTGGCCATCCTGGCCGGCCCGCGGGAGCCGGTGCCCAGCGTCGTGCTGGAGGTCACCGACCAGGGCCCGGGCATGCCCCCGGAGCAGGCCGAGCACGTGTTCGAGCGGTTCTACCGGGGTGACCAGGCGCGGACCAGGAAGGCTGGCGGGACCGGCCTGGGGCTGGCCATCGTGGCCGCGCTGGTCGCCGCGCACGGCGGCACGGTGGCGCTGCGTACCGCACCGGGCCAGGGCGCCACGTTCCGGGTCACGCTGCCGCTGGCCCCGGAAGCCCAGCGTGAGGAACCCGCCGATGAATCGTACGCTCAGGGCTAGCCCGCGGCCAGGGCCGCGTGGGCGGCCTGGCGCACGGCTTCGGCGTAGCTGCTGCCGAACAGGCAGACGTGCACCAGCAGCGGGTGCAGCTGGTGCAGCGGAACCCGGTCCGGCCAGCCCGCGGCCAGCGGCGCCACGTCGGTGTAGGCCCCCAGGATCCGGTCCAGGTACGGCGCGCCGAACAGGGCCAGCATGGCCAGGTCGGTCTCCCGGTGGCCGCCCTGGGCGGCCGGGTCGATCAGGCAGCCCCGGCCGCCGGACCACAGCACGTTGCCGGACCAGCAGTCGCCGTGCAGCCGGCTGGGCGGCTCGGGCGGCCCGGCCAGGCTGGGCAGCCGGTCCACCACCTGCTCGACCAGCCGGGTGTCGGCGGTGGTGAGCGCGCCGGTGTCGGCGGCCCGGCGCAGATAGGGCAGCAGCCGCTTGCTGCCGTACCAGCTGGCCCACGATCCGGCCGCGCCCAGCGTGGGCGCGTCCCCGGTGCGGTCACCCAGCGGCAGGGTGGCGATGAAGCCCGGCCACGGCGTGCCGAACCGCTCCGCGCCCGCCGCGTGCAGCACGGCCAGGTCCCGGCCGAACTGCTCGGCCGCGTGCTGATCCGGCGGCTGCTCCGGCAGCCACGCCACGGCCAGCGTGTCGGCATCCCAGCCCAGCACCTCGGGCACCGGGACAGCGTGCGCTTCGGCCAGCCAGCGCAGCCCGCGCGCCTCGGCCTCGAACACGCCGCCCAGGTCGGCACGGGCCGCCTTGGCGAACACCGCACGGCCGTCAGCCAGCGTCACCCGGTAATGGCGCCACTGGTGCTGCGCCCCGGCCGGGCGGACCTCACGCACATCCGTGCCGGTGATCCGGGCCAGCCGCTCGGCCAGCTCGGACCCGGTCAGGGCGGCCGGATTCACCGGCCGCCCGGTTCCGCCGCGGGCGCCCCGAGCAACCCGGCGAGCTGCCCGGTCAGGCCGCGCACGGCCGCCTGCACCAGCTCGAACGCGGCCGCGTAATCCTCCGGCGGGCCGCCGTACGGGTCGGGGACCTGGCCGTCGTAGGGGTCGTCGCTGGCCAGCGCCGGGTCGAACGACCGGACCAGCAGCAGCCGCCCGGCCGCGTCCGCATCCGGCGCCATCTCGCGCAGGTCGGCCAGGTTGGCCCGGTCCATGGCCAGCACCAGGTCGCAGCCGGCGAACCAGGAGGGCTGGAACTGCCGGGCCCGGTGCGCGGACCCGTCGTAGCCGTGCCGGGCCAGCTCGGCCCGGGCCCGGCGGTCCATCGGGCCGCCGACGTGCCAGTCACCGGTGCCCGCGCTGTCCACCTCGACCAGGCCAGCCAGCCCGGCCTCGGCCAGCTCCGCGCGGAGCAGCACGTCGGCCATGGGTGAGCGGCAGATGTTGCCGAGACAGACAAAGCACACCCGGTACGAGCCGGATGCCCGGCGCGGGGCAGGGGGAACCGGCAGCGCCGGGGTGTCAGCGGGCACGCCCCCAAGCATGCCCGACCCGGCCCGTACTCACGCACCCGGGCTCATGTCAGGATGAGCGGATGCCAGATGATCAGACATACCGGTCACTGTCCTACTGGCTCAGCTCGGTGCCCGGCGAGCTGACCCCGGGTGATCCATTGCCTGGCGACCAGGACGTGGATGTGGCTATCGCCGGAGCCGGCTTCACCGGGCTGTGGACCGCGTACTACCTGGCTCAGGCCAGCCCGGGACTGCGTATCGCGGTGTGCGAGCAGGACATCGCCGGCTTCGGTGCGTCCGGCCGGAACGGCGGCTGGTGCTCCGCGCTGTTCCCCGCCTCGCTGGCCAAGCTGGAGCGGATGGCCGGGCAGAAGGCGGCCGTGGCCATGTACCGGGCCATGCAGGAGACGGTGGACGAGGTCGGCCGGGTGGTGGCGGCCGAGGGCATCGACTGCCACTGGGCCAAGGGCGGCACGGTCATGCTGGCCCGCACCCCGGCCCAGCTGCGGCGGGCCGAGGAAGAGGTGGCCGAATACCGGGCGTTCGGCTTCGGGGAGGCCGACCTGCGGCTGCTGAACCGGGCCGAGGCCGCGGAGCGGGTGGCCGCGTCCGGGGTGCTGGGCGCGACCAGCACCCCGCACTGCGCGGCCATCCACCCGGCCCGGCTGGCCCGGGGCCTGGCCGCGGCGGTGCGCCAGCGCGGGGTGCGGCTGTACGAGCAAACCCCGGTGACCGGCATCTCAGCGGGAGAACTGCGCACCACGCACGGTACGGTACGGGCCGAGTACGTGATCCGGGCCACCGAGGGCTACACGCCGCAACTGCCTGGCCTGCACCGGGCCATCGCCCCGGTGTACTCGCTGATGATCGCCACGGCGCCGCTGCCCGTCGCCACCTGGGCCCAGATCGGGCTGGCTGGCCGGCCGACGTTCGGCGACTTCCGGCACCTGATCATCTACGGCCAGCGCACCGCCGACGGGCGGCTGGCGTTCGGCGGGCGCGGCGCGCCGTACCATTTCGGCTCGGCCATCCGGCCCGAGTTCGACCAGGTGCCGGCCGTGTTCGCCGCGCTGCGGCGGACGCTCGGCGAGCTGTTCCCGGTGCTGGGCGACGTACCGGTCACGCACACCTGGGGCGGCCCGCTCGGCGTGCCCCGGGACTGGTGCGCGTCGGCCGGGCTGGACCGGGCCACCGGCCTGGGCTGGGCGGGCGGCTATGTCGGCGACGGCGTGTCCACCACCAACCTGGCCGGGCGCACGCTGGCCGACCTGGTGCTGGGTCAGGACACCGAGATCACCCGGCTGCCCTGGGTCGGGCACCGGTCGCCGGAGTGGGAAGCCGAGCCGCTGCGCTGGCTGGGTGCGAACGCCGGCCTGCGCACGATGAGCTGGGCCGACCGGGAGGAAACCCGGACCGGGCGGCAGTCCCGGCTGGCCCAGTTCGCCGGCCGGTTCCTGGGCGGGTGACAGCAGGAACCGGTCCCAGCTGGCACCGGCCGGAGTCAGCCAGGGGAGGGCCGCTAGCCCGGCCCTCCCCCACCAGACCGTGCGCGCTACGCCGCGGGCGCGAAGCTGCGCAGCACGCCGTCCAGCCCGGCCAGGTAAAGGTGGCCCTGCGAGACAGTCGGCGAGGCCCAGAATCCCCACGCGGGCTTCTGGCGCAGCAGCGTGCCGCCGGTGGCCGCGTTCAGCACCCACAGATGACCCGCGTTGTCCACGTCGGCCAGCACCATCCGGCCGGCCGGCCCGGTGACGGCGGGTGAGGCGTAGAACGTGGACGTGGTCAGCACGTGCCAGATCAGTGTCCCGGTGATCGCGTTGAGCGCGTACATGCCCTTGTCGGACGGGACATAGAGCCGGCTGCCCAGCAGCGCGGCACCGGCCACGTCACCGCTGCTGCCGGTCGGGTTGCCCCCGCCGAGCAGGGCGTACTTCCAGATCAGGCCGCCGGTGTTGAGGTTGAGGGCGTACACCGTCTTGTCCTTGCCGGTGACGTAGACCACGCCGCTGGCGACGCCGTTCTGTCCGGGAGTCGAGATGACCGGCGCGGCGCCGACGTCGGCCAGGCTCGCGGTGCTGGTCCGGTACCGCCACACCAGCGCGCCGGTCCGGGCGTTGAGCGCGTACACCGCGTCGTCACGGTCCTTGCTGCCGAACACGACCAGCGGAACGCCGCGCGCGTCGGTGCCGAACGCGGGCGACGACCAGGTGCCGCCCGGGCTGACCGCGAAGTTGCTGAACGTCCAGGCCTGCGTGCAGTTGCCGGCCGAGTTGCCCGGGCCGGTCATGGCGAATTCCGCGCCGCCCGCGCCGTTGCCTGGGATGGTGCCGTCGTACACGATCGGCCCGGACCCGTTGGGCGCCTCGACCGCGACCGGGGAAGCCAGGATGGGCCCGCCGGCGTGGTAGGAGCACATCAGCGCGCCGGTGGCGGCGTTCAGCGCGAACAGCGTGCCGGCGGTGGAGCCGATGTAGACGACGCCGTCGAACACGGCCGGCGAGGTCTCCACCACCCCGGCGGGCAGCGTGTACCGCCACACCGCCGCGCCACCGCCCGCCGGGTAGGCGGAGAAGTGGTTGTTGGCCCCGGCGTAGACCAGCGCCTTGCCCAGGGTGGCGCTGCGGACCACGGCCGGCGAGGTGTCGCTGGTGGTGCCGAGCGTCGCGGTCCAGGTCTGGGTCAGCGACGACGCGGTCGTGGTGCTGATCGCGGTCTCCGGTGACACCCCGGTGTGGGTGGGGCTGGCCCGGAACATCGGCCAGTCCGCGACGACGGGGGGCAGCACCCGCCGGGCCTGGTCACGACCGTGA
>DATCUG010000323.1:0-2019 GCA_036567525.1 Streptosporangiaceae bacterium
GGCCAGCCGTGGGCTGCCGCCGATGCCGCGGCCGGTGCCCGCGGTCAGCGACCCGCGCGGCCTGCCGGTGCGCCGCCCATCACTCGCCCGGACTATCCAGTTACCGGCTGCCGGGCTGTACTACGTCGCCGGGGGCTGGCCGACCACTTCGGCCAGGATGCTGAACGTCGGGCACGGCCAGCGCCACATGCAGCTCCGGCAGCGCCGCACCGGGCTGGCCGGGTCCGTGCTGATCCCGCCCGCGTCCAGCGGCTGGTGCAGGTCGATCAGCCGCACGGTCAGCTCGCTGAACCGGAGCATCTGCTCCCGCGCCTCGGCCAGGAACGTCAGGTCGCTCGCGGTCATCCGGGCCGTCACCGGCACCACGCCGTCCCGGTTCAGCAGCCCGCCGTAGTGCCTGCTGCTCTGCAGCCAGGAGGACGCGGCCAGCGCCCGGTCGCTCAGCCCGCCCATCTCCTCCCGGATCTGGTCGCGCTGCCGGTCCTGGTCCGGTGCCCAGGCCGGCGCCGGGGAACGGGGCGGCTCTGGCTCGGCGGCTTCGGGCCGGCGCCGCGGCTGGAACAGGTCCCCAGCCAGCGGCGCGGACAGCGGCACCGGCGCGGCCGGCGGCATGTCGGGCAGCGGCCGCAATCGGGCCGGCTGTGGATCTGACTGCTCGGGCAAGGGGTACATCCGGGGACCCACCTCGCAGGTGCTGGGTACGTCCCCTCCAGCTTGACGCACAATCGCCCGGTCCGCCTGTGGTTTCGCTGTGTGCTCTGGGTAAGGATCTAGTCCTGGCGCGCGCAGGGCGGTAGGGTGCGGCTCGTGGAGCTAAAGGTCTCGAGCCGCGCTGAAGGTGATCGTCTCATCGTCGCCCTGTCCGGCGAAATCGACCTGTACACCGCTCCCCGGCTGCAGAGTCAGCTGGCCCAGGCGCTGAACACCGACCATGCCGTGCGCCTGGTGGTGGACATGTCCGGGGTGGACTTCTGCGACTCCACCGGCATGAACGTGCTGCTCGCGGCGCAGCGGCTGGCCCGTGAGCACGGCGGCAACGTCGAGCTGAGCGGGCCCCGGCCCGCCGTGCGCAAGATCCTCCAGGTGACCGGCCTCGAGTCGGTGTTCACCGTGCTGGAGGACGGGGCAGCCGTTTCCGGCCAGTAGCCGGGCCCGTCGAGGATCGCCGCATGCCGCCCCGCGGTGACGTCGCCATCGTCATCCCAGCCAAGAACGAGTCCGACCGGATTGGCGCGACGGTGAAAGCCGCCGCCGGGGTGCCCGGGGCGGACCTGATCGTGGTGGTGGACGACGGGTCGCGGGACGGCACCGCGGCCGTGGCCGAACAGGAGGGCGCGGTCGTGCTGCGGCACTCCCGGAGCCGGGGCAAGGGTGTGGCGCTGGAGACCGGCGCCGAGGCCGTGCGGCTGCTGGAGCGCGGCGACGATTTTTCCGAACGCCACTACCTGCTATTTCTCGATGGCGATCTGGCTGAGTCGGCCGGGTGCGCGGGCGACCTGGTCGAGCCGGTACGGGACGGCCGGGCGGACATGACGATCGCGGTGTTCCGCAACCGGGTGCGGGCCGGCGGCCACGGCTTGGTAATCGGTCTGTCCGGGGCCGGTATCAGGCGGGCCACCGGCTGGTCACCGGCTCAGCCGCTGAACGGCCAGCGCTGCCTGACCCGGACCGCGTTCGAGGCCGCCCGGCCGCTGGCCGCGGGCTGGGGCGTGGAGACCGGGATGACCATCGACCTGCTCCGGCAGGGTTTCCGGGTGACCGAGGTGGAGGTGCCGATGGCGCACCGGGCCACCGGCACTGACTGGCAGGCCCAGCTGCACCGGGCCCGCCAGCTGGCCGGGGTGGCCCGGGCACTGGCCACCCGTGACCCGCGGGCCCAGGCCGCGCGCCGGGCGCTGGCCCGCACCACGCACTGGCGTTAAGCAGACTTGGGGGTTTCTTCCAGGTCGATGCCGTGCCGCAGGAGCAGGTCTTGCAGGCGGTGCACTTCGTCGCGGAGCCGGTCGATCTCCCGGCCCA
>DATCUG010000324.1:0-5509 GCA_036567525.1 Streptosporangiaceae bacterium
GGGTCGGCCCGCCAGAATCGGTCGAAGACCAACGCCGCCTCGGCCGGCGCGAAGCCGCAGCCGTGGTCCCGGACCGCGACCGCGACCGAGTCCCGGTCTCCGGCCACGGTGACCACCACGTCCCGGCCCTCGCCGTGCTCGACCGCGTTGTCCAGCAGGTTGCGCAGGATCCGCTCGACGCGGCGCCGGTCCACCTCGGCGACACACGGCTCGGCCGGCAGCCGGAAGTCGATCCGGGTGCCCCGCCGCGCGGCCAGCTGCTCGGCGTCGGCCGCGGCCCGCCGGACCAGGTCGCACACGTCGGCCGACTCGGCGTCCAGGGTGGCCGCGTTGGCGTCGTAGCGGCTGATCTCCAGCAGGTCAGCGAGCAGCGACTCGAACCGCTCCAGCTGGCCTTCGAGCAGTTCCGCGGACCGGGCCGCGGCCGGCAGCAGATCGTCGCGGGCCGCGAACAGCACATCCGCGGCGATCCGGATCGTGGTCAGCGGGGTGCGCAGCTCATGCGACACGTCGGAGACGAACTGCCGCTGCACCTTGGACAGCTCCTCCAGCTCGCGCAGTTTCTCCTGCAAGCTGGCCGCCATGTCGTTGAACGACCTGGCCAGGGCGGCCAGGTCGTCAGTGCCACGGACCGGCATCCGCTGCTCGAGCTGGCCATCGGACAGCCGCTTGGCCGCCTCGGCCGCCTCCCTGATCGGCACGACCACCCACCGGGTGACCAGCGAGACGATGCCGACCAGCAGCACGACCAGGGCCAGCCCGCCGCCGAGCATGGCCCGCTGCACCAGGGCCAGCGTCTGCTGCTGCTGCGCCATCGGGAACAGGTAGTACAGCTGGGCGCGCGGGCTGATCACACCGCCGATGGCCAGCCCGGGAACCGGCGGCCGGCCGTGCAGGTAGCTCATCTGGGTCGGGGTGGACACCAGGTCGTCGGTGCGGCCCTTCTGCTGCTCCTGGGTCACGCTGGCGATCAGCTTCCTGGGCAGGCTGTCCGGGTTGAGATTCATGTTGCCGTACTCACCGACCAGCGCGGAGCTGCCTGAGGTCTGGGTCAGGATCACCACGTCGAACGTGTCTCCCGGCCCGCTCAGCGCCTGCAGGTCGGCGGTCAGCTGGGGCAGCGCTTTTTCCTGGTCCCCGGGAGTGCCCTCCAGGCCGGCGTCGTTCTTGGCCGTGATCAGGCCTTCGCTGATCTGATGGGCGGCCGCCGTCCGGGTGCTGTTCAGCAGGCCGCTGGCGATCTGCTGGACCAGGAAGAAGCCGAGGATGGTAGCCACGACGACGCAGATGACCAGGGTGGTGGCGACCACCCGCAGCTGCAGCGAGCGGTGCCAGCGGCGGCGCAGCCGCGCGGCCAGCAGCCGGGCCCGGCGCCGCCCGGCGCGGAGGGCCGGGCGGACCTGCGGTGGCAGCCGCCGGGCCGCCCGCCGCACCAGCAGGGTCAGCCGTGAGCTACCGGCGGGCGGGTCCCGGCGCGGGCCTCGTCCCGCCTTGCTGCTGCTCGCTACCCCCTCCATGACCCTTCTCCACGGTGCTGGGGAACCTGCCGGGTCGCGGCAGGCCGGCCCCTTGGTCAGGCAGGCCCTGCTTTGTAGCCCACGCCGCGTACCGTCACCACGATCTCCGGGTGCTCCGGGTCCTTCTCAATCTTCGCGCGGAGCCGCTGCACGTGCACGTTGACCAGCCGGGTATCGGCGGCGTGCCGGTAGCCCCAGACCTGCTCCAGCAGCACCTCCCGGGTGAACACCTGGCGCGGCTTGCGGGCCAGCGCGACGAGCAGGTCGAACTCCAGCGGGGTCAGGCTGACCGGCCGGCCGTTGCGCTTCACCGAATGCCCAGCCACGTCGATCTCGACGTCCACGATCTGCAGCATCTCGGGCGCCGGGTCGTCGGTGCGGCGCAGCCGGGCCCGGACCCGGGCGATCAGCTCCTTGGACTTGAACGGCTTGACGATGTAATCGTCGGCACCGGACTCCAGCCCCAGGACCACGTCGACAGTGTCGCTCTTGGCGGTGAGCATGACGATGGGCACACCAGATTCGGTGCGGATCTGGCGGCATACGTCGATACCGTCCGCACCCGGCAGCATCAGGTCAAGCAGGACCAGGTCGGGATGAGTATCCCGGAATACTTCGATGGCCTTGTCCCCGTCGGCGACGAAGGTGGGCTCGAAGCCCTCGCCGCGAAGCATGATGCCGAGCATCTCGGACAGGGCAGCGTCGTCATCGACGACGAGCACACGACCTTTCATGGGCCTCATAGTTCCACGGAAACGTCAGGGACGGCACTCTTCCGCTGCGCGGAAAGATCGCCTAGCACACGCAGGGTACCGCTGTTCACGGGGTGAGCAACACCACGCTCTGTCACCAGAGCCGTGATCAGGCCACCCGGAGTGACATCGAACGCCGGGTTGTACCCAGGGCTGCCGGCCGGTGCGACGGGCTGCCCGGCCAGCGTGGTCACCTCGTCCGCCGGCCGGTGCTCGACCACGATCCCGCTGCCGTCGGGGGTGCCGAAGTCGATCGTGGATACCGGGGCCACCACCACGAACGGCACCGAGTGATGCCGGGCCAGCACGGCCAGGCCGTAGGTGCCCACTTTGTTAGCCACGCTGCCGTCGGCGGCGACCCGGTCAGCGCCGGTGAGCACCACGTCGACCGCCCCGCTGGCCAGTAGCCCGGCGGCGGCCGCGTCGGGCAGCACCGCGTAGTCGATGCCGGCCCGCCGGGCTTCCCAGGCGGTGAGCCGGGCGCCCTGCAGCAGCGGGCGGGTCTCGTCCACCCACAGCTTGGCCAGCCGGCCCGCGCGGTGCGCGGCCAGGATCACCGCGAACGCGGTGCCCTCGCCCGAGGACACCAGCGCGCCGGTATTGCAGTGCGTCAGCACCCGGCCACGGTCGGGAATCAATGGCAGCCCGTGGGCGGCCATCGCCGCGCTCGCCGCGGCTTCATCAGCCTCGATGGCCCGGGCCGCAGCCAGGGCCGCGTCGGCGCACTGGCGTTCAGTATCGGGGCCGGTTGCCTGCCCGGCGGCCTGGTAGGCAGCGAGGGCACGGCCGGTACCCCAGGCCAGGTTGACCGCGGTCGGGCGGGCCGCGGCCAGGGCGCGGGCCGCCTCGGCCACGTCGTCGCCGCGGTAGGCGGCCAGCGCCACGCCGAACGCGCCGGCCAGGCCCAGCGCCGGGGCGCCGCGGATCACCAGGCGGCGGATGGCGTCGATCAGCTCGGGAACGCTGGCGCAGACGACCACCGTCTCCTCGGCCGGCAGCCGGGTCTGGTCGAGCAGCGCGATAGCGGGGCCCTGGCCGCCGCCGAGCCAGCGCAGCGTGGGCACGTCCATATGCTGAGTCTGCCCCCGGCCCGGCCCGCGGGTCGACCGGGTCCGGCCGGCCGGGCCGGTTCCGCTCCGGTGCCTTCATGCCTGGCCTGCTTCGTGCGAGTATGGGCGCCAGCAGGGCGAGGGGGCGCCCGCTCAGCAGCGAGCAGTCCGGCGGCCAGGTGCCGCGCAGGCAGCCGCGGCGGTAGCGCCGCGAGGGAGACCCATGACAGACAGTCCGTCGTCGGACATACCAGGGGACGGGCCGCCAGCGCCGCCGCAGCCATGGTTCCCGCCGGCCGACCTCGGGGCGGCCACCCCGCCGCCGGCGCCGCCGGGCAGCGCCGCGCCCCCGCCCGGCCAGCCCGGATACGGCCAGCCGGGATACGGCCAGCCCGGATACGGCCAGCCCCGATCCTGGCCGCCGGGCTACGGGCCGCCACCGCCCGGTCCGGGACCCGGCTACGGCGAGCCCGCCCCCAAGCCCGGGGTGATCCCGCTCCGCCCGCTCGGGCTGGGCGAGATCCTCGACGGCTCGTTCGCCACCATCCGCCGCAACCCCAAGGCCACGCTGGGCATCGCCGCCATCGTCATGACGATCTCGGCCGTCATTACCAGCACGCTGACGCTGAACCTGATCAACGTGCAGGGCCTGGGCAACCACCCCACGCCGCACCAAGTGGAGCAGTTCCTCACCGGGCTGCTGCCGGTCCTGGGCGTGACCGTGCTGCTCACCCTGATCGTGCAAGCTGTGCTGTCCGGGCTGCTCGCGCCGGTCATCGCCCGGGAAGCCGGCGGCCAGCAGATCAGCGCCGGCGACGCCTGGCGGGCCGCGGCGCCCCGGCTGCCCAGCGTGCTGCTGGCCACCCTGCTGGTCCTGCTGGCCGGCCTGGGCCCGCTGCTGGCGCTCGGCGTCTTCCTGCTGATCGGGGCCGCAGCCGGTGCGCCCCCGGGGGTCTACGCCGTCATCGCCGTGCCCGGCTTCCTCGTGGCCGTGGTGCTCACCATCTGGTTCTCCACCATGTTCAGCCTGGTCACGCCGGTGGTGGTGCTGGAACGGGAGCGGCCCGCCGCGGCCCTGGCCAGATCCTGGCGGCTGGTCCGGCGCAGCTTCTGGCGGGTGTTCGGCATCTTGCTGCTGGCCACCATCATCGTCGCGGTGGCCAGTGCCATCCTGCAGATCCCGTTCACGGTGGTGAGCGCGGTGTTCGGCGGCGCCGCTGGGTTCTCGGCCGGCACGGTGATCGCGGTGATCGGCACGATCGCGGCCGGCACGGTGACCCGGCCGATCAGCGCGGCCGTCACCGTGCTGCTCTATATAGACATGCGGATGCGCAAAGAAGGGCTGGACCTGGCGCTGCGCACCGCGGCCGGCGGCGGGCCGCTGGCCGACAGTGACTTCGCCGCGGCCTGGCAGCCGCCCCGGCCCGGCCAGCCGCCGGCCACCGCGCCGCCCGGGACGCCGCCGGGGACTCCGCCGACCACCGCGGGTGGCCCACCGCCGTGGTGAACCCGGCCCGGCTGGGCCAGCCGCTGGGCGGGCTGAGCCGGCCGCCAGGCGGCACTCCCCTGGTCGGGCGGCGGCCGGCCCAGCAGCTGGCCCGGAGCGAGCTGTCCAAGGCCATCTACCACCCGCACGAGTCGCTGACCCAGCGGCTGCTGGACGTGATCGGCCGGCTGCTGAACCACCTGTACGCGGCGGGCAAGTCGTTCCCGGGCGGCTGGTGGTCGGTGGTGGCGCTGGCCGCGCTGGCCGCGCTGGCGGTCACCCTGGTGCTGGCCCGGCTGGGCCCGCTGGCACCCGGCGGGCAGCCACTCAGCGCGGCCGATCACCGGCAGCGGGCGGCCCGGCTGGCCAGCACGGGCGACTATGCCGAAGCGATCCTGGAAGCCGTCCGGGGGATCGCCCGGCAGCTCGAGGAGCGCAGCGTGCTCAGCCCCCGGCTGGGCCGGACCGCCGATGAGATCGCCGCCGAAGCCGGGCTGGCGCTGCCCGCTGAGGCAGCCGCGCTGCACGAGGCGGCCCGGCTGTTCGATGACATCTGTTACGGCGAGCGCCCCGGCACCGCCGCCGGCTACGCCCTGGTACGTGACCTGGACACCCGTCTCCAGTCCGCCCGCCCGGCCCAGCCCAGTACTAGTGGCGCGGCATGACCACGCCCGCGCCAAAGGGGGCGCGCCACCGACTGATGAG
>DATCUG010000325.1:0-8403 GCA_036567525.1 Streptosporangiaceae bacterium
GGTGGATGGACCGGGAAGCTGACGGCCGCGGCCGGATCCTGGTGGTCGAGGATGATCTTTTCGGCCGCCTATGTCACGAAGCGGGAGGTACCGGATGCAGCCAGATGAGACGGCCCGGCGGCCGGTCACGGTGCTGGTCACCGGGGCGGGCGGGCCGGCCGCGGTATCAGTGCTCAAGTCACTGCGCGCCGACCCCAGCGTGCGGCTGATAGCGGCGGACACGGACGCCTGGGCCGCTGGCCTCTACCTGCTGCCGCCGGACGCCCGGACGCTGATCCCGGCCGGCCTGGACCCGGATTTCGTGCCGGTGCTGCTGGCCAGATGCGTCGCGCTCGGCGTGGACGTGCTCATCCCCACGGTGGACGCGGAGATGCGGCCGCTGGCCAGCGCGCGCGGTGAGTTCGCCGCGGCCGGCATCGAGCTGATGCTGGCCCCGGCCCGCGCGCTCGATCTCACCCTGGACAAGCTGGCGCTGGCCTCCTGCTGTGCCGGCCAGGTCCTGGTCCCGCGGACGGAACCGTTCGACGCCGCCCTCGATGCGGAGTCCTGGGACTACCCGGTGGTGGTCAAGCCGCGTACCGGGAGCGGTTCCCGGGACATCTCGATCGTGGTCTGCAGCCAGGAACTGGCCGGGCTGGACCGGCCGGCCGACTTCATCGTCCAGGAGTACCTGCCCGGCGAGGAGTACTCGATCGACGTGCTGGCCGACGCGGCCGGGCACGTGGTGGCGTCGGTGCCCCGGGTCCGCGCCCGGGTCGACTCCGGTGTCTCGGTGGCCGGCCGGACCGTGCACGACCCGGGGCTCGAGCACTTCGGGGCGGCGGTGGCCACCGCCACCGGCCTGACCTACATCGCCAACGTGCGGGCCCGCCAGGACACGGCCGGGCGGCCCGCGCTGCTGGAGGTGAACCCGCGGGCGCCCGGCGCGCTGCCGCTGACCATGGCCAGCGGGGTGGACATGCCGCGGCTGGCCCTGGATTCGCTGCGCGGCTACCCGGTGCCACGGCACCTGGACTTCCAGGAGACAGCCATGGTCCGCTTCCTCGACGAGCGCTTCGTGGATCTCAGCGAGGTACAGAAGCTCGCGGCCTGAGCATGAACCGCGCTGCCGTGGGCACTCTGTCCGGCCATGGCCGCTCCTGTCCCCGCGCCACCGGGTGACCCCCCGAAGCGCAGGCAAGCAGAACTCATCGCGGTGAGCGTGGGCACGCTGGTGTTCGCCGTGCTGCTGATCGCGGTGCGGCTGCGCTGGGGCCCGTTAGAGGCCGCTGACCACGACGCCGCGGCCCGGCTGAACAGCCTCGTCGCCGGGCACCCGGCGCTGGTCGCGGTGATCAAGGCGGTCACCTGGCTGGGCAGCGACGGCGCGCTGTGGACCGTGCTCGGCGGGTCCGCGGCCGTCATGGCGGCCCGGCGGCGCTGGAAGCTGGCCAGCTACCTGCTGGTCACCGGGGCGGGCGCGCTCGTCCTCGACCCGGTCCTCAAGTCCCTGGTCGGCCGGTTGCGCCCGGTGGTGGCGCATCCCGTCGCGCACGGCACCGGGAACAGCTTCCCCAGCGGGCATTCGCTCGGCTCGATCGTCTGCTACGGCGCGGTGCTGCTGGTCTTCCTGCCCGCCACCCGGCCGGGCTGGCCGCGCGCCACACTGCGGTACGGCATCGGCCTGCTCATCGCGGCCATCGGGATCAGCCGGATCCTGCTCGGCGTGCACTACCTGTCCGACGTGGCCGGCGCGTGGGCGCTCGGCCTGAGCTGGCTCGGCCTGACCGCGCTCGCGTTCGACCCCCTCCATACAGGTACCCCGGGGGGCCGTCCCCCCGATACCCCCCGACATCCGGAGACCACCATGGCCAGACCTGCCCGTCAGTACGCCCGCATCGCCGCCGGCGTCCTCACCGCCTGGGTGCTCATCCTGGGCGTGGTCGTCGGCTTCGGCGAGCTCGTCGTCAAGTACAGCCACGACACGTGGCTCGGCGACACGGCCATCCCGCGCTGGTTCGCCGCGCACCGCACCCCGGCCGGCAACCACTGGAGCGACCTGATCAGCGTGGCCTGCGCCACCACCGGCATCCTGGTCGTGGCGGTGGCCGCCTGCCTGCTGTTCCTGCTGTTCATCCGGCACTGGCGGCCGGTCGTCTTCGTGGGCGTGGTCATGATCGGCGAAGTGACCGCGTTCCTGGCCTCGGCCGCGGTGGTCAAGCGGCCACGGCCCTACGTGCACCATCTCGACCACCACCTGCCTACCTCGGCCTACCCGTCCGGGCACATGGCCGCGACCTGCTGCCTGTACATCGCGATCGCGATCGTCGTCATCGGGCACGCCCGCGGCTGGTGGCGCTGGCTGCTGCTGATCCCGGCCATCGTGATGCCGGTGCTCATCGCGCTGTCCCGGATGTACCGCGGCGAGCATCACCCCACCGACATCGCGGGCAGCATCATCTTCGCCGCGCTCTGGCTGA
This sequence comes from Streptosporangiaceae bacterium, assembly GCA_036567525.1. Classification (GTDB taxonomy): domain Bacteria; phylum Actinomycetota; class Actinomycetes; order Streptosporangiales; family Streptosporangiaceae; genus RYN-230. The sequence continues at coordinate 2,460 of DATCUG010000325.1, forward strand.
CCGCGACCACGCTGCTGATCAAGCCCAACGCGGTGCACGGACGGCCCGCCCCCCAGGCCGGCCGGGCCAGGAACCGAACGTTCACCGGACGGGTGGTTTCGCTGCTGCCAGCCCGGGCAGCCGCCGAGAAATGACCCAGAGCGGAGGTGATGCCATGACCAGCCCGGAGAACGCCCGGCGGGTCGAGATCAAGGACGGCGACCAGACGGTGGCCGCGGCAGAAGTGTCCAAGCAGCCAGACGGCGCGGCCCGCGCCTCGTTGCACGCGGCGTCCGGGCATGTCGCACGCGGCCACCGGGCCGAACTGGTGGACGCGGTAGTTGACCTGCCGGAAGTACAGGAAGGCAGCCGCCTGGAAGCCACCGTCCCACTCGGCGACAGTGAGACGTTGCAGCGGCTCCGGGAGCGGACCGAGGAGACGCAGACCCGCCCGGCCGGGTCCACCGCACTGGTGGACGGAACCATCCCCGAGGCCGGTGCCGGCTCCGGGGACGACCGGCCCGGAACCAGCCAGCCCGAACCGTAATCCGGTGGCGGTGCAGGTCGGGACGTCCGGGTGGAGTTATGACCACTGGCATCCCGAGCTGTATCCGCCCGGGCTGCCGGCCCGCGACCGGCTGGCGTGCTACGCGGCTAGCTTCAGCACCGCCGAGCTGAACAGCAGCTTCTACCGGTGGCCGCGGCCGGCCGCGTTCCGGTCCTGGCAGCGGAGGCTGCCCCCCGGGTTCCAGCTGTCGGTCAAGGCGCCGCGTGGCCTCACCCACGCGCGCCGGCTGTACCAGCCGGAACCCTGGCTGGACCGGATCCAGGCCGGCTGGCATGAGCTCGGCGGCAACCGCGCCGTGTTGCTGGTCCAGCTTCCGCCCACCCAGCCGCGCGATGACAGCAGGCTGGATTACTTCCTGCGGCTGATCCCGGAATGGCTGCGGGTGGCCGTCGAATTCCGCCATCCAAGCTGGCACTGCGAGGAGGTGTACCGCCTGCTGGAAGCCCGTAGCGCCGCCTACTGCGTCATGAGCGGCGCTCACCTGCCGTGTGTGCTCCGGGTGACCACGGATTTCGGCTACGTGCGGATGCACGGCCCGGACCACCACCAGCTGTACAGCGGCTCCTACAGTGATGCCGACCTGAGCTGGTGGGCCAGCCGGATCCGGGAATGGACGGCGGCTGGCTCAGACGTACTCGTGTATTTCAACAACGACGGACAGGCCAATGCGGTGCGCAACGCGCGCACCTTGCGGCGGATGCTCGGCCGGTGACCGGCTGGGAACATCGGCCGCCCGGCGGCGGTTGACTACCCGTGACCCTCACCGACCTGCTGCCCGGCACGCCTGAGCCCGACGCTGTCTTCGACAGCTTCGCGGGCTGGGCCAAGGAGCAGGGCCTGGCCCTCTACCCGCATCAGGAAGAGGCGCTGATCGAGGTGGTGTCCGGGGCCAACGTCATCCTGTCCACCCCGACCGGCTCGGGTAAGAGCCTGGTCGCCATGGGCGCGCACTTCGCCGCGCTGGCCGCGGGCCGCCGCTCGTTCTACACCGCGCCGATCAAGGCCCTGGTGTCGGAGAAGTTCTTCGCGCTGTGCGCCGCGTTCGGCCCGGACCAGGTCGGCATGATGACCGGGGACGCCAGCGTCAACGCGACCGCGCCGATCATCTGCTGTACCGCCGAGGTGCTGGCCAGCATCGCGCTGCGGGATGGCGCGGACGCGGACGTGGGCCAGGTGGTGATGGACGAGTTCCACTTCTACGCCGACCCGGACCGGGGCTGGGCCTGGCAGGTGCCGATCATCGAGCTGCCCGGGGTCCAGTTCGTGCTGATGTCGGCGACGCTGGGTGATGTCACCCGGTTCGAGGCCGACCTGACCCGGCGCACCGGCCGGCCGACCGCGGTGGTCAAGTCGGCCGAGCGGCCGGTGCCGCTGATCTACTCCTACCTGCTCACCCCGCTGCACGAAACCCTGGAGGAACTGCTCAGCACGCACCAGGCCCCGGTGTACGTGGTGCACTTCACCCAGGCCGCCGCGCTGGAGCAGGCCCAGGCGCTGATGAGCGTGAACGTCTGCTCCCGGGCGGAGAAAGACGAGATCGCCGCGATGATCGGCGGGTTCCGGTTCACCGCCGGGTTCGGCAAGACACTGTCCCGGCTGGTCCGGCACGGCATCGGGGTGCACCACGCGGGCATGCTGCCCAGGTACCGCCGGCTGGTCGAGACGCTGGCCCAGGCCGGGCTGCTCAAGGTGATCTGCGGCACCGACACCCTGGGCGTGGGCATCAACGTGCCGATCCGCACCGTCGTGTTCACCGCGCTGTCCAAGTACGACGGGTCGAAGACCCGGCTGCTGCAGGCCCGCGAGTTCCACCAGATCGCCGGCCGGGCCGGCCGGGCCGGCTTCGACACCACCGGCCGGGTCGTGGTGCAGGCCCCCGAGCACGTCATCGAGAACGAGAAGGCGCTGGCCAAGGCGGGCGACGACGCGAAGAAGCGGCGCAAGGTGGTACGCAAGAAGCCGCCCCAGGGCTTCGTGTCCTGGGGCCAGCCCACGTTCGACCGGCTGGTCGCCGCCGACCCGGAGCCGCTGTCCTCCAGCTTCCGGGTCAGCCATGCCATGCTGCTGAACGTCATCGGCCGCCCCGGCGACGCGTTCGGCGCGATGCGGCACCTGCTCACCGACAACCACGAGGACCGTGCCGCGCAGCGCCGGCACATCCACCAGGCCATCGCGATCTACCGGGCGCTGCTGGCCGGGGGAGTGGTGGAACGGCTGGCCGAGCCGGACGAGGAGGGCCGCCTGGTCCGGCTCACCGTGGACCTGCAGTTCGACTTCGCGCTGAACCAGCCGCTGTCCCCGCTGGCGCTGGCCGCTATCGGGCTGCTCGACCCGCAGGCGCCGGAGTACCCGCTGGACGTGGTGTCGGTCATCGAGGCCACCCTGGACAACCCGCGGACCGTGCTGTCCGCGCAGCAGTTCCGGGCCCGCGGCGAGGCGGTGGCCCAGATGAAGGCGGACGGCGTCGAGTACGAGACCCGGATGGACCTGCTGGAGTCGGTCACCTACCCGAAGCCGCTGGCCGACCTGCTGGACGCGGCCTACGACATGTACCGGCGCGGGCACCCGTGGGTGGCCGACTACGAACTGGCCCCCAAGTCGGTGGTCCGCGACATGTACGAGCGGGCCATGACGTTCACCGAGTACGTGTCGTTCTACGGCCTGTCCCGCTCCGAGGGCCTGGTGCTGCGCTACCTGGCCGACGCGTACAAGGCGCTCAAGCAGACCGTGCCGGACGAGGCCAAGACCGAGGAGCTCAGCGACCTCATCGAGTGGCTCGGCGAACTGGTCCGCCAGGTCGACTCCAGCCTGCTGGACGAGTGGGAGCAGCTCCGCGACCCGTCCGGCGCGCTGGCCGAGGCGGCCCCGGCCCGGCCGCAGGCTGTCACCGGCAACCCCCGCGCGTTCCGGGTCCTGGTCCGCAACGCACTGTTCCGCCGGGTCGAGCTAGCAGCGCTCGGGCGTTATGCGGAACTGGGTGAGCTGGATGCCGGCGCCGGCTGGGACGCCGCGGCGTGGGAGGCGGCGGTCGAGCCCTATTTCGAGGTGCACGACGAGATCGGCACCGGCGCGGACGCCCGCGGCCCGGCGCTGCTCATCATCGATGAGCAGCCGGACCGGTGGCGGCTCCGGCAGATCTTCGACGACCCGGCCGGCCACCACGACTGGGGGATCAGCGCGGAGGCCGACCTGGCCGCCTCGGCCGAGGCGGGCGAGGCGGTGCTCAGGGTCACCGAGGTCGGTCAGCTGTAAGCCCCGCCGGGGCGACACGCGGACGGGACCGGGATCACCGGGAATGCCGTATCCGTCAGGCAGCATGGCCCTGACAGCCCCCACCGATCGGCCTTCCCCCGGATCGGAGCCCACGCGCGGCCATGCGACTGATCCACACCTCGGACTGGCACCTGGGCCGCACCCTGCACGGCGAGGACCTGCTCGGGCACCAGGCGGCGTTCCTGGACTGGCTGCTGGCCGAGGCAACCGAACGCCAGGTGGACGCCGTGCTGGTGGCCGGGGACATCTACGACCGGGCGGTGCCGCCGGTGGACGCGGTCCGGCTGCTCGACGCCGCCCTGCTCGGGTTCGCCCGGGCCGGCCTCCCGGTGATCCTGATCAGCGGCAACCATGACTCGGCGGTCCGGCTCGGTTTCGGCGCTGGGCTCAGCGAGGCGGCCGCCATCCACCTGCGCACGTCGCTGGCCGACGCGGCCCGCCCGGTCGTGCTCGGCGACGAGCACGGCCCGGTGGCCATCTACGGCATCCCCTACCTGCTGCCCGACGCGGTGATGGCCGACCTGGATTGCGCGCGCTCCCATGAGGCGGTGCTGACCGCGGTGACCGCGCGGATCCGGCAGGACGCCGCGGACCGCGGCATTGACCGCACCGTTGTCCTGGCGCACGCGTTCGTCACCGGCGCCCGCCCCACCGATTCCGAACGCGACATCCGGGTCGGTGGCGTCGCCGACGTCCCGGCCGCCGTGTTCGGCGGGTTCAGCTACGCCGCCCTGGGTCATCTGCACGGCCAGCAGCAGGTTGCGCCGGGGGTCCGCTACGCCGGGTCGCCGCTGGCGTTCTCGTTCGGCGAGAAGAACCACGCCAAGTCGGTCACGCTGGCCGAACTCGACGGCGCCGGGCAGGTCACCGTCAGCCAGCTGGCCACGCCGGTGCCGCGCCCGCTGCGCGAGGTACGCGGCCGGCTCGATGAGCTGCTGGCCAAGCCGGACGACGACCTGGCCGAAGCCTGGGTCAAGGTGGTGCTCACCGATCCGGTGCGGCCCGCCTTCCCGATGGAGCGGCTGCGCCAGAAGTGGCCGCATACCCTGCTCCTGGAGTTCGATCCAGACGGCGGGCTGCCACCGCCCAGCGCCGACCTGGAGCGGCTGGCCGCAACGGCTGACCCAGTCGAGATCTGCGGCCGGTTCGTCGAGTACACGACCGGCGGGCTGGCCGACCCGGCGCAGCGCGCGCTGCTGCGCGACGTGGTGGAGACGGTGCTGCACGCGGAGGCCGGGGCCTGATGCGGCTGCACCAGGTGGAGCTGACGGCGTTCGGCCCGTACGCCCGAACCCAGCGGATCGATTTCGACCGGCTGGCCAGCAGCGGCCTGTTCCTGATGGAAGGCCCGACCGGGGCGGGCAAGACCACCATCCTGGACGCGGTCACGTTCGCCCTGTATGGCGGGCTGGCCAGCCACGAGTCAGGGCCTGACCGGCTGCACTCGCAGTTCGCCGACCCGGCCGACGAGCCGTCGGTGACGGTGGAGTTCTCGCTGCGCGGCACCCGGTACAAGATCAGCCGGACGCCGGAGCACCGGCGGCCCAAGCGGCGCGGCGACGGGTACACGACGGCCGCGGCCCAGGTACACCTGCAGCGCCGCGGCGATGGCGAGTGGGCCAGCCTGTCCTGGAACAAGGCCGAGGCCGGTGACCTGGTCACGACGGCCATTGGGCTCAACCGGGAGCAGTTCACCCAGGTCATGCTGCTGCCCCAGGGTGAGTTCGCGAAGTTCCTGCGCTGCGACGACGACACAAGGCGGGCGGTGCTCACCCGGCTGTTCGGCACCCAGCTCTACGACCGGATCACCGCCGAGCTGGACCAGCGCCGCGCCGCGGCGGCCCGGGCCCGGCAGGACAGCGAGGCGGCCATCCGCACCGCGGTGGCGGCCGCGGCCGAGGCGGCCGGCCTGGACGAGCAGCCACGCGCCGAGATCGTCGGCCTGCCCCGGGCGGAGCAGGCCACCCGGCTCAAGGAACTCGACGCCGAACTGGCCCGCACCGCCGCGGTCAGCGCGGCCGGGCTGGAGGTGGCCAGCGCCGACGTGGCCAAGGCGGAGCTCACCGCCGAGCGGGCCCGGCAGCAGGCGGCCCTGATGACCCGGCTGACCGGGGCGCTGGCCCG
>DATCUG010000326.1:0-3247 GCA_036567525.1 Streptosporangiaceae bacterium
CGCGGCACCGCGGCCGGCCCCGGGCGCATGGCCGCTACCAGCCCGCTTACCGCGGCCGGGGCGTGGCGCCGGTTCGGTGCGCTTGCGGCGAACCTGGGCCTGTGCAGTGCTCAACGTGTGCCGCTCCCGGGATAACGTGGCGGATGTGACCCTTCCATCCTGCCTGAGAGGTCGCGGAGATGGCTGATCCTCCCTTCGGCTTTGGCTTGCCCGATCGTTCCGGCGGCTCTGGCGGCCAGGGCGGTTCTGGTGGTTCCGGTGGTTCCGGCGGTTCTGGTGGCCAGGGCGGTTCCGGCCCGGATAACCCGTTCGGTGACCCGCAGCAGTTCGCCGACGCGCTGCGCCAGTTCGCTGACCTGATGTCCTGGCAGGGCGGCCCGGTCAACTGGGATCTGGCCAAGAACGTCGCCCGGCACACGGTCGCGGCCGAGGGCGACCCGAGCGTGCTGGACAGTGACCGGCAGAAAGTCGTCGAGGCCATCCGGCTGGCCGACCTGTGGCTGGACGAGGTGACCTCATTCCCCAGCGGGGTGCGCAGCGCGCAGGCCTGGAGCCGGTCCGAGTGGGTCGAGGCCACGCTGCCGGTCTGGTCCAAGCTGTGCGACCCGATCGCCGACAAGGCGGTCGACGCGATGGGCGGCATGATGTCCATGGACCCGGGCGAGGGCGGTGAACTGCCCGGCGAGCTGAATCAGGCGCTGCAGGCGGTCACCGGCGGCATGGGTGGCCTGGCCGGCCTGGGCAGCATGGGCGGCCTGGGCGCGATGATGCGCCGGATCGGCGGCATGATGGTCGGCGGCCAGACCGGCGCCGCGGTCGGCGCGCTGGCCCGTGAGGTGGTCAGCTCCACCGATGTGGGCCTGCCGCTCGGCCCGGAGGGCGTGGCCGCGCTGCTCCCGTCGGGAGTGTCCGAGTTCAGCGAGGGACTGTCCGTGAGTGCGGAGGAGATCCGCATCTTCCTGGCCCTCCGCGAGACCGCCCACCACCGGCTGTTCGCGCACGTCCCGTGGCTGCGCTCCCGGCTGCTGGCCGCCGTCGAGGACTATGCCCGGGGCATCACCGTGGACACGTCGGCGCTGCGCGACGCCATGCCGCAGATCGACCCGTCCAACCCGGAGGCGCTACGCGACGCGCTGGCCGATGCGGCGCTGTTCCAGCCCGAGGACACGCCGCAGCAGAAGGCCGCGCTGGCCCGGCTGGAAACCCTGCTGGCCCTGGTTGAAGGTTGGGTGGCCACGGTGGTCGGCGCGGCCGCCAGCGGCCGCCTGCCGCAGGCCGACGCGCTGGCCGAGGCGATCCGGCGCCGCCGCGCCACTGGCGGCCCGGCCGAGCAGACGTTCGCCACCCTGGTCGGGCTGGAACTGCGGCCGCGGCGGCTGCGCGAGGCGGCCGCGCTGTGGGGGCAGCTCACCGAGGTGCGCGGCGTCGCGGGCCGGGACGCGGTGTGGTCGCATCCCGACCTGCTGCCTACGGCCGAGGACCTGGACGACCCGGCTGGGTTCGTGGCCGGCCGGCCGGAACTCGACATGTCCAGCCTGGCCGAGGAGATCGAGGCGGTCGAGGCGGACGCCGACGCGGCCAAGCCCGGCGATGACGGCCCTGACACCGGCGGCCCCGATAGCGGCGCCTCCAACACGGGCGGCCCCGACAGTGGCGGCCCCGATGCGGGTGACTCTGGCGCCGGCGACTCCGATGCCGGTGGCTCTGGCACCGAGGGCCCCGATGCTGGCGATCCCGGACCGGACCGCCCCGCCTCCTGATACGGGATCCCTGGTGTCCGCTGATACCGGCCGCCTGATACCCAGCGAACCGTGTGCGGAGCGTGGTAATCACCTTCGCTAGCGGCACCGGGAAATTCTCCGTTATCCACAGCCGGTGAATGGAGTATTACCTGGTCGGGGGCGGTCGGATCGCTGCCAGGCGGGGAAATTCACCACCATCCCCTGCTATATCCACAGTGGCTCTCCGCAATCTCCCCAGGAATTCCACAGCGTTATCCACAGTCGGCTTTGACTGTCCGGGCCGGCCCGCTTAGCCTCACCACCCACGGGTCCCCCGGGTGGCGGGCCGCGCCACTCCGGGGAAGGGGGCGTACGACCCGCCGGGAGCCGAGGCAATATCTGGCTCACCGCACGCGCCCGGGGGCCTCGTCACCGCACAGCACGCACCAACCCCACCATTCCTACCAGCACCACCGGCCATTTCGCACGTGCTGAAACGCAGAAATGGCCACCAGCCGCGCTAGCTCCTGCAAGTCCCACCAGACGCAGGTCCGTGCGGTCCAGCGGGCGCAGGTCACCTGCCGCCCAGCCCGGCCACATCCCACATATCACGCCGGGACGCCGGGGAATTGTGAGCTTTGCCGGTTATATCCCACTGCTGCGGGGTGACAAGTGCGCGAGATCACCGGCCATTCGCTGCTGACTGCCCACTTTTCACGGGGCTGGTGCGCTGGAAGTCCGGCAAATCGGACGGTGAATGCACCAGATCCGTGAAAAGACACCGGGTGCGTGATCGATAAACGGGACAGCTGGTGATCTGGGCGGGCACCGGTGGCAGCTCCCCAGGCGGCGAGCCCGAGGTAGGCCATTCCTTCCTGGGGCCAGCGCCATCAGGTACGAATCGCTGCTCCACGTGGGCACGGGCTGGGCGGCGGCCGGAATGTCGGTATGTCGTGGCATGGTCACGGTATGCGGCCAGCGATTAAGCCCGGGCTCCTGGTGGTCTGGCGCGACCGGGACACGCTGCAGATCGGCATCGACCCGAGGCGGGCGGTCGCGCTGTCCGGGATGGGCCGGGCGGCGGCGCTGATCGGGTTGCTGGACGGCAGCCGGGAGCATAGCCAGGTACTGGCCGCGGCAGAGCGGCTGGGCATCCCTCGGGATGCGGCCGACCAGGTGATCGGATTGCTCGCGGCGGCCGGCGCGGTGCAGGACTTTCCCGCGGCCGAGTTGCGCGCGCTGCCGGACGGGCCGCGGGCCCGGCTGGCCCGCGAGCTGGCCACGGTGTCGTTGGCGCACGGCCATACCGACGGCGGTGCCCGGGTGCTGGCCCGTCGGCAGGCGGCCTCGGTCCGGGTGTACGGCGCGGGCCCGCTCGGAGCGGAGATCGCCAGCCTGCTGACCGCGTCCGGGGTGAGCCGGGTGGTGTGCACGGGGCCAGTAGGGCAGACGCCGGCGCGGCCCGCAGTGCCCGGGCGGCCGCGGGCCCGGCGCCGCGGCTCACCGGCCGCCCCGGCCACGCCGCA
>DATCUG010000327.1:0-2099 GCA_036567525.1 Streptosporangiaceae bacterium
CGGACCCGGCGGCGTAGCCGAGCAGGCAGTACCCGACACCCCAGACCACCGCGCTGAGCACGTTGTAGAGCACGAACGTGCGGTACGGCAGCCGGGTGGTGCCGGCCACGGCAGGCATCATGGCCCGGAGCACCGCGATGAACCGGCCGAGGAACACGGCCGCCGCGCCCCGGCGGTGCAGCACCGACTGGGCCCGGTCCACCCCGCCCGCGACCCGGCGCAGCCGGGGCCGGGCCAGCAGCCGCCCACCGAGGTGCCGGCCGATCTCGTAGCCGATCAGCGGGCCGACGATAGCGGCCAGCACCACCACCAGCATCAGGACGAGCAGGGACACCCGTCCCCGGCTGGCCAGCACGCCGCCGAGCACGGCGGCCGTCTCACCCGGGATCACGAAGCCGAGGAAAATGGCTGTCTCGCCGAACACCAGCGCGGCCACCAAAAGATAGGCCAGCGGGCCACTCAGCCGGGCCAGTTCGGTGGTGATGGCCGTCACCTGGCCGCCCCTTCCGCTGCTACCTGGGCACTGTCCCGGCGGTGCCCTGGCCCACTGTCCCTTTGCCCGCTGCCCCACCCTGACCCATTCCGGGATGACCTCGCACTATCCCAGAATCCGGGGGCTTTCGGATGCGATGCTAGCCACTGAGCCCGAGCGGTTTGCCCGGACCCGGCCCGCCAGGCCGGCCGGCTCTTCCCTCCAGCCGCCTGGCCGGCCATCATTTGCTGACAATTCGGACAGCACCAAACTAGGCCTCGCCGCGAAAGGAGGAGGATGCCAGTTACTCCCGAGACTGGTCCTGAAGTCCTGCCATCGGCCGGATTCGTCCGCCAGGCGAACGTCTTCGCCACGCGGATCACGGGGGACGGATCGAGCGGGTACCTGGCAGAACCCGGGCGTTACCAGCTGTATGCGTCGCTGGCCGATCCATGGGCCCACCGCGCGCTCATCGTGCGCCGGCTGCTCGGCCTGGACCGGGTGATCGGGCTCAGCCTGGTGGACCCGATCCGGGACGAGCGCGGCTGGCGCTTCCCGGCCAGCAATGGCGGGGTCGACCCGGTGACCGGGGCCCGTTTCGTGTCCGACCTGTACCTGATCACCGATCCGGGGTACCGGGGCCGGTTCACCGTGCCGTTCGTCTGGGACACCCGCAGCCAGCGGATCGTGGACAACGACTTTCAGCAGATCACCACGTCGTTCGAGACCGAGTTCCGCGGCTACCACCGGCCCGGCGCGCCCGACCTGTACCCAGCGCAGCAGCGCACCGAGATCGACGCGCTGAGCACGCTGATCTACCACGCGGTGAACAACGGGGTGTACAAGGCCGGGCTGGCCACCAGCCAGGCCGTCTACGAGGAGGCGTTCGACGGGCTGTTCAGCACGCTGAGCGCGCTGGAGGAGCGACTGCTGCGGCGCAGATACCTGCTGGGCGCCAGCATTACCGAGGCGGATGTCAGGCTTTATCCGACATTGGCCCGGTTTGATGCTGTCTATTACACGCACTACAAGTGCAACCTGAACCGGCTGGTGGACTACCCGGGGCTGTGGGGGTACGCGCGCGACCTGTACCAGACCCCCGGGTTCGGCGACACCACCGACTTCGTCCAGATCAAGCGGCACTACTACCAGACCCAGGATTGGATCAACCCGAGCCGCATCGTGCCTAAGGGACCCTATGTGAACTGGCTCTCACCGCATGACAGAGAGCGCATGTCAGGGCGATCATGAGGTGGTGGCCCGGACGCCGGGCCGAGCCGCGGCGGTAGCCTTAGACGCCGGGGTTAAGGACAGGAATCCACCATCGAAGAGGGCGATGTCCGCCGTGTCTTCTGAGTCACCGCAGTCTGCGGACCGGGGCGAAGCAAAGCCCGCCGGCCCGGAACCGGGCCGCCGCGGAGCCAGCCGCACTGCCGCCAGCGATCCCGGCGGAGCAGCAGCCGAGCACGCCGACGGCGGGGCCACCGACTTCGGGCCCAACGAATGGCTGGTGGATGAGCTCTACCAGCGCTACCTGGCCGATCCCGGCTCGGTCGATATGGCCTGGTGGAATTTCTTCGCCGACTACACCCCGCCCGCCGGCGCCCCAGCCGGGCCGTCGCCCGAC
>DATCUG010000328.1:0-10436 GCA_036567525.1 Streptosporangiaceae bacterium
CACAGCGCGTCACACCACGCGGCCAGGTGCCCGTCCAGCGGCCCTTCCCCGCCCGGCCCGGCGCCCGGCCCGGCAGCCGGCCCGGCACCTGTCCCGGCAGCCGGCCCGGCACCTGTCCCGGCACCCGTCCCGGCGGGCGGCCCGGAAGGGGGCTCAGCCGGCGACCACGACGCCCGCAGCTCGAAGCCGGTGACGGCCGGCTCGCTCTCCTTGGCCCCGAAACCCTCGGTGACCACCCGGGTCACCGTGCCGCTCGGCTGCCCGTACCCGGCCGTCCGGTTGTCCAGCGCCTCGGTCAGCCAGTCCCAGCCGACCTGGCCGATCAGCGGGTCGGCGGCGATCTCGGGGTCGAGGTCGGCGCGGACGTACACGATGATCCGCAGCGGGCCACCCCAGCCGTCCTGGCCGGCCGGGTCGTAGAGCAGCACCAGCCGGCCGCTGGCGATGTCGGTGTCGCCGTCCAGCACGGTGGCCGCCATCGCGGCGGCGAACGGGGCCAGCGTGCGCGGCGCCGGGACATCCTCGAAGCTCAGTTCCGGGCGCAACGTGGATACCTGGTCGCGCTGCTCACGAAGACCGGCGACCAGGGCATCGAACCCGGCCGCCGCATCTGCTGGCTGCATCGCCTCAGCGCGCGTCATGATCTGAGCGTACGTCGTCCCCACCTGCCAGTCGCGCCGCGTCCGCCCGGCTCCGCCCGCCAGGGCCAGCCGCGGTGAACTGGCGGGACGCCAGCCCGCGGTCGCTCCAGGCGGTAGCGGGCAGCGTTTGCGATCTGGCTCACGGCTGCGTGACCTCCTCACCAGCGGGCTCTGTTGCTTTGCGCCTCCGGGCCGCTTTAACCCGCCGAGCTTCCCTCCTCGCCAGTCGCTCGTTCCTCGCTCCCGGCTCGTCAGTCCAGTCGGCGGCGCGGCCCTTCGGCGCGGGCGCCGGGCTCCCCGATCGTGGCACGCGGACCGCACGGATCGGTGGAACTCGGACGGCGTGTCCCTAACGATGTCACCTGGTCAGATGCACCGGCGGGGGACCGACGTGTGAGACCATCGCTGGTGTGACAGAGCAGAATCCTCCGCTCGCGGAGTCCCCGTTCCTGCTCGCCTGCCGCCGCCAGCCGGTCCCCTACACACCGGTCTGGTACATGCGCCAAGCGGGCCGCTCGCTGCCGGAATACCGCCGCGCCCGGGGCGGCATGCCGATGCTCAAGGCGTGCACGATCCCGGATGTCATTACCGAGATCACGCTGCAGCCGATGCGCCGGTACCCGGTCGACGCGGCCGTCCTGTTCAGCGACATCGTGGTCCCGCTGCGCGCGGTGGGCCTGGACATCGACATCAAGCCGGGCATCGGCCCGGTGCTCGGCGAGCCGGTCCGCTCCGAGCGGGACCTGGCCCGGCTGCGCCCGCTGGAGCCGTCCGACGTGCCCTACGTCACCGAAGCGGTCACCGCGCTGGTCAAGGAGCTGGGCCCCCGGCCGCTCATCGGCTTCGCCGGGGGCCCGTTCACGCTGGCCTCCTACCTGATCGAGGGCGGCCCGTCGAAAGGCCACGACCGGACCAAGTCACTCATGTACGGCAACCCGGCGCTGTGGCACGCGCTGCTCGGCCAGCTGGCCGACATCGCGATCGCCTTCCTGCAGGTCCAGGTGGCCGCCGGGGTGTCCGCCGTGCAGCTGTTCGACTCCTGGGCGGGCGCGGTCAGCCCGGAGGACTACCAGGCCGGGGTGCTGCCGCACAGCAGGCGGATCTTCGAGGCGCTGGCCGGCACCGGAGTGCCCCGGATCCATTTCGGCGTCACGTCCGGCGAGCTGCTCCGGATGATGAGCGAGGCCGGCGCGGACGTGGTCGGGGTGGACTGGCGGGTGCCGCTGGATGAGGCGGTCCGCCGGGTGGACGCCGGGACGGCGCTGCAAGGCAACCTGGACCCGGCCATCCTGCTGGCCCCGTGGGACGTGATCGAGCGGCGGACCCGGGACGTGCTCGGCCGCGGCCGCACCGCCGAGGGCCACATCTTCAACCTCGGGCACGGCGTGCTGCCGGACACCAACCCCGATGTGCTGGCCCGGCTGACCGAGCTGGTGCACGAGGTGTCCGCCCGCGAGCCGGCCAGCTAGCGGGCTCATTCCGCCGCCGGGCCGGGGCTGGCCGGCCCGGTCCCGCTGGCCGCGGACCGGTGCCGGAGCAGCCAGCGCCGCCCGCGCCAGCCCAGGAAGCCGGCCGCGGCCAGGATGACCGCGAACGGCAGGGCCGCGCCGGCCGCGGTCAGCAGCGCCACCACCACCCGGACCAGCCCGTGCCAGCCCGCTTCCAGGCCGCGCAGGAACCCACCGGACTGACGATGATTTTTCTTAACGCCAGTGCCTGGCTTAGCCACCAGCAGCAGGTTCACGGTGCCGTAGGCGGTCTGGTGCGCTAGCGCGCGCTGCTGTGCCTGGAGCGCCTCCAGGCTGGCTTCCTCGGTGTTGATCTGGTTCTGCACATCGAGCAGGCTGCTGACTGAGCCGGCCCGGGCCAGCAGCTTGCGCAGCTGGGCGATGGCGGCCTGGGCCGACGCGACCCGGCTGGTCACGTCGGCCACGGTCTGCGTGACGTCCTGGGCGTGCTGCGACTCGGACTGCCGGGTGCCCAGCCCGGACAGCGCGCCGAGCACCCGCTGATAGCTGGCCACCGGGATCTTGAGCTGGATGCTGACCGTGGACTGGGCCGGGTGGGCCCGGTTCAGCGCGGTGTTCTCCGCGGACACGTAACCGCCCGCGGCTTTGGCCAGCGCGGTGGCGTCGGTGGCGGCCCGGGTCAGGCTGGCGGCCCGCACGGTCAGGCTGGCCGTGTAGATGATGGATTCGGTGCTGGGCAGGGCGGTCAGCGCGGCGCCCCCGCGGGCTGCGCTGGTGCCACCCGCCGCCGCGGCGGGCGCTGCAGCGGATCGCGGCACGCCTTCCGCCGCATGGGACGAGGACGCGGAGTTGCTGGCCGCGGAACATCCGGCGGCCAGCAGGCCGGCCAGGGCGGCCAGCAGAATGCTGGTGGTGCGGGCAAATCTGGGTGCTCCCACTGTCATGCCGGTCGGACGCGACCGCACACTGGCCCGGTTCCGGCGCGCTGATCACATGTTCACAACGTAAGGATCACGTTGCGCTCGCTAGTCGGTCTGGATGGCGCTTCCAGTGGTGGCCGGGCGCTCCTCGGCTGCGGCGTGGCCGGCCAGGGTCCATGGCCGGAGGACCAGGGCGGCCGCCGGGAACAGCAGCACGGACAGCAGCGACGCGCCGATCAGCGCGGCGGCGGCCGCGGGGCTGAGCAGGCCCAGGGCGAGACCGAGCGCGGCCACCACGACCGGGAAGGTCAGCGTGGTCGCCTGCAGCAGCCCGGCCGCCAGCGCGGGCCGCAGCCCCAGCCGGCGCCGGTACAGCAGCGCCGGGCCGCCCCGGACCACCACGATCGTCAGCACCAGCAGCGGCACCAGGGCCAGCGCGGACGGGTGCGCGAACAGCGCGCGGATGTCGAACTGGACCCCGGTCATCACGAAGAACACCGGCACCAGGAACCCGTACCCGATCGCACGCAGTTTGGCCTGGTAACGCTCCTGGCTGGGCCGCTCGTCGCCGTCGGACACGGCCACCACCATGCCGGCGATGAACGCGCCGAGCAGCGCGTCCACCCCGAACTCGTGAGCCAGCGCGGTGAACACCAGCAGCACCACGAACGCGCCCCGCACCCGCAGCTGGGAGGTGTCCTCGTCGGAGTCGGCGAACGTCTGGCTCATCCACCTGGTCCGCCACAGCGCCTTCAGCGCCACCCCGAGCACCACCGCGGCCACGCCCATGGCCGCCACGTACAGCACCTGCACGGTGGTCGGCTCGGGCTGGGCGGAGAACAGGATGGTGAGCAGCAGCAGCGAGCCGAACTCGCCAACCGAGCCGGCCACCACCATCAGCTGGCCGAAGTCGGTGCTGATCTCCCCGGCGTCGCGCAGCACCGGGACCAGCACGCCGAGCGTGCTGGCCACCAGGGACAGCGCCAGCAGCCGGACGTCCGCGCCGGAGGTGATCAGCCGCAACCCGAACGCGGCCGGCACGGCCAGCGCGCCGGAGACCAGGAAGGCCGCTCCGGCCAGCCGGAACGTCGGCCCGCGGAACCGCCCGGGCCGGACATCCTGGCCGGCCAGGAAGAGCAGGAAACCCAGGCCGAGCAGGTAGAGCAGCTCGGCCGCACCGCGCGGCTGCACCAGCTTCAGCCCCTGCGGGCCGACCGCGAGGCCGGCCAGCACTTCGAGCACCACCGGCGGTACCAGCCGCCGCGGCACCAGCCGGGCCAGCAGCGGCGCCACGAAGGCGGCCACCGCGACCACCAGCAGGCCGCTGTATTGGATCGTCACCCCGGCCCCCCCACACCGAAGGGGTACCCGGAGCAGGCATCCGGCACCCGTAGGGTGAACGGGTGGAACAATCCGGGACGCGGCCGGTCATCGCCATCGTCGGCGCGGGGATCGCCGGGCTCGCCGCGGCATTCTTCCTGCGCGACGAGCCAGCCCACGTCATCGTCCTGGACGGCGCGCCGCGCCCGGGCGGCAAGCTGGCCGTGGCCGAGGTGGCCGGCTGCCGGGTAGACGTGGGCGCGGAGGCGCTGCTGACCCGCCGGCCCGAGGGCACCAGCCTGATCGAGGCGGCCGGCCTGGGCGGCGATCTGGTGCCGGCCGGCACCACCGCGGCGCGGATCTGGAGCCGGGGCGCGATGCGGCCGCTGCCCGCCCGGCAGTTCATGGGCGTGCCCGCGGACGCGGCCGGGCTGGCCCAGACCGGCCTGCTGTCCGCGGCCGGGCTGGCCCGGGCCCGCCAGGAGCCGGACCTGCCCGGTACCGGCCGGGACGGCGACGTGCCGGTGGCCAGCTACGTGGCCGCCCGGTTCGGCCAGGAGGTGGTGGACCGGCTGGTCGACCCGCTGCTCGGCGGGGTGTACGCGGGCCGGTCCGACGAGCTGTCCTTCGAGGCGACGCTGCCCGCCCTGGCCGAGGCGTCCCGGCGGCACGGCACGCTGACCGCCGCGGCGGCCACGCTGCTGCCGCCCGCCGGGAACGGGGCGGAGGCCGGCGCACCCCGGCCGCCCGTGTTCAGCTCGCTGGCCGGCGGCCTCGGCACCCTGCCGCCTGCGCTGGCCGCCGCGTCCGGCGCGGAGCTGCGCACCGGCGCGATAGTGCGGGAACTGGTGCCCGTCCAGCCGCGGCGCGGAGCGACGGTCGGGGGGGTCCTGGGGGGTCGTCCCCCCCGGGCTAGCACAGCCGGTGGCTGGCGGCTGACCATCGGCTCCGCGCACGCCCCGCAGTGGCTGGACGCGGACGCGGTCATCCTGGCCCTGCCCGCCCGGCCGGCCAGCCGGCTGCTGGCCGGGGTCCCGGGCGCCGCGGCGGCGGCGGCCGCGCTCGGCGAGATCAGCTACGCGAGCATGGCCATCGTCACCCTGGCCTACCCCCGCGCGGCGTTCCCGCAGCTCCCGGACACCAGTGGGTACCTGGTACCGGCGGTGGACGGCCATCCGGTCAAGGCGGTCACGTTCTCCTCGGTGAAGTGGCCGCAGCTGCAGCGGCGTGCCGCGGACCTGATCTTCGTGCGCTGCTCGGTGGGCCGGATCGGCGAGGAGCAGGTGCTGCAGCGCGACGACGCCGACCTGGCCGCATTGGCCGCGGCCGACCTGGCCGCGGCCACCGGTGTCCGCGGCGCACCCGCGGCCAGCCTGGTCACCCGGTGGGGCGGGGCGCTGCCGCAGTACACCGTGGGCCACCTGGACCGGGTGGCCCGGGTCCAGGCCAGCCTGGCCACCCAGCCCGGGCTGGCCGCGTGCGGCGCCGCCTTCGCCGGCGTAGGCATACCCGCCTGCATCGGCACCGCCCGGGGTGCGGTAGACCAGGTACTGGCGGAACTGCAGAAGGACGGGAGCCATGTCAGCAACTGAGGAGACCCCCACCGAAGGCGGCCCCGAGGCCGCGCCACAGCGGCTGCGCGCCCGGGATCTCAACGAGATGATCCGGTACACGATGTGGTCGGTGTTCCGGGTGACCGGCTCCGGTGCGCTGGAGGCGGCCGGGTCGGTGGCCGGCCTCAGCCGCGACGGGCTGGCCGACGAGGTCGCCGAGCTGTGCCAGCAGGCGGCAGGCAAGGGCGTGGTCACCCGCGGCTGTTACGACCTGCAGGGCATGCGGGCCGACGCGGACTACATGTTCTGGTGGATCGCCCCGTCCTCCGACGACCTGCAGGAGATGTACACCCGGTTCCGCCGGACCGCGCTGGGCCGGGCCAGCGAGCCAGTCTGGTCGGTGATGGCGCTGCACCGGCCGGCCGAGTTCAACAAGGGCCACATCCCGGCGTTCCTGGCCGATGAGGAGCCCCGCGGGTACGTGTCGGTCTACCCGTTCGTCCGGTCCTACGAGTGGTACCTGCTGGACCCGCAGCAGCGCCGCGAGCAGCTGGCCGAGCACGGCATGATGGCGCGGGAGTACCCGGACGTGCGGGCCAACACGGTGGCCTGCTTCGCGCTGAACGACTACGAGTGGATCCTCGCGTTCGAGGCCGATGAGCTGCACCGGATCGTGGACCTGATGCGGCACCTGCGTGGCGCCGAGGCCCGGCGGCACACCCGGGTGGAGATCCCGTTCTACACCGGCCACCGCAAGCCAGTGCACGAACTGGTGGCCGCGCTCGCCTAGGACGCCCGGCTGGCCGCCGCCTGCAAGCCGTCCAGGATCAGGTCCAGGCCGATCTCGAACTCGTCGCCGTAGCTGTAACCGGGCTGGACGACGTGCGCCATGGCCATCTCGGTGAGGTACGGGTACTGCCCGGACGCGAAATGGCTGGACATCTCCTCGGCGACCTGCGCGGCTTCCTCCCCGGTGCCGAACGGCAGGCCCGCCTCCTGCAGCGCGAACCCGTAGATGTAGCTGTCCAGCAGCGAGTAGGCGTGCGCGGTCAGCTCGACCGAGAAGCCGCCCTGGCGCAGGCAGCCGAGCACGGCGTCATGGTGCTGCAGCGTCGCCGGGCCGGGTGAGGTCCGCGACTCCATCAGGCCGATGGCCCACGGGTGGCGGCGCAGCACCTGCCGGGCCGAGATGGCCCGCCGCCGCATGGCGGCCCGCCAGTCGCCGTGGCCGGGCGGCAGGTCGATCTCGCCGAACACGATGTCGATCATCCCGTCGAGCAGGTCGCTCTTGCTGGCGATGTGGTTGTACAGCGACATCGCCTCGACGCCGAGCGCCTCGCCGAGCCGGCGCATGGTGAGCGAGGACATCCCGCCGCGGTCGGCCAGCGTGACCGCGCCGCGCAGCACCCGGTCCCGGTTCAGCGGCGCCCGGTGCGCGGCCGCCTGTCCCACTGCGCCCATCCACATCCCCCAGTCTTAACCGCTTGACCGCACTTACGTTGTAAGTCTACTCTGTCAGTCTACTGGGACTTACAACGTAAGTCGGTTGGAAAGGGGAAGTGTGATGCAGGCAGCAGTGCAGCCCGGCCCGGCCGCAGCGGCCGCGGGCCAGGTCATGATGCAGGCCATCGTGCAGGACCGGTACGGCACCAGGCCGGCGGATGTGCTCCGGCTCGGGCAGATCGCGAAGCCTGCCCCGGCGCCGGGTGAGGTGCTGATCCGCGTCCGGGCCGCGGGAGTGGACCGGGGCACCTGGCACCTGATGACCGGCACGCCATACGCGATGCGGATCATGGGTTTCGGGCTGCGGGCGCCCGCGACGCCGGTGCCAGGCTGGGCCGTGGCCGGGACGGTGGAAGCGGCAGGCCCGGACGTCACCGGGCTGCAGCCGGGCGATGCGGTGTTCGGCACCTGCCGCGGCTCCTTCGCCGAGTACGCGACCGCGCGGCCGGGACGGCTGGCCGCCAAGCCGGCCAGCCTGACCTTTGAGCAGGCCGCGGCCCTGCCCGGCTCGGCCACCACCGCATTGCAGGCCGTCCGGGACCAGGCCCGGGTGCAGCCGGGGCAGCAGGTGCTGGTCATCGGCGCGTCCGGGGGCGTGGGCACGTTCGCGGTGCAGCTGGCCAAGGCGGCCGGCGCCGAGGTCACCGGGGCGTGCCGCACGGCCAAGACGGACCTGGTCCGGGCGGTCGGCGCCGACCACGTCGTGGACTACACCCGCGAAGACCCCACCGCCGGGGAGCGCCGCTACGACGTGGTCATCGACATCGGCGGCAACCGGCCGGTGCGGCAATTGCGCCGGGTGCTGGTGCCGCGGGGGACGCTGGTCATCACCGGCGGCGAGAACGGCGGTCCCTGGCTCGGCGGCATGGGCCGCAACCTCCGGGCGCAGCTGCTGTCCCCGTTCGTGAGCCAGCGGCTGACCGCGTTTGTCGCCCGGGACCGCCGCGATGACCTGCTGACCCTGGCCGGCCTGGCCAGTTCCGGGGCGGTCACCCCGGCCATCGAGATGGCCTACCCGCTCAGCCAGGCCGCCGCCGCACTCCAGCACCTGGCCGACGGCCACGTCCGGGGCAAGGTCGTCATCAGCGTCTGACCGCCCGGCCTAGCCGGCCAGCAGGTAGTGCACCTCGGTCCACACCGCGGCGGGGTCATCGTCGTGCGGCCCGTAGATCTCCCACCGCGGGCCGGCCGTCCGCAGTCCCTGGCCGGCGCACCAGTCCCGCACCGCCTGGTGCGCCGCCCCCAGGCCGGCGTACGGCCCGCGGTGCACGGTCATCGCCACCCGCCCGGCGGGCAGCGCCGACGCCACCACCTGCCCGGTCAGCGGGCCGGGCTGGCTCAGCAGCACGCCCACCTCGACGTGCGGCACGTCATCCAGGTACAGCATGATGTTCCGGCAGCCGCGGGTGATGCCGCCCGCCCGCAGGCAGGCCCACACCTCATCAAGCAGTTGCTTCCACAGCGCGGGGAACTCCGGCCAGGTGGTAGCCGCGGCGACCACCACGGTCGGCCGGGCGGCCACATCGGTCACGGTTACCTGATAGCCCATCGTCAGCCGACATGACTGCTAGGCGCTCAGGATTTGTTCTCGGGAACGAACTGGCTGGTGATAAACGTCGCCCCCTGCGGATCCTTGATCACCGCTATCCGGGTCCACGGCGCATCGAAAGGCCCGCTGACGACCTGGCCGCCGAGTTCGCGCGACTTTGCCGCGGCTGAGTCGGCGTCGTCGACACCGAAGGTGACGCTCCAGTGTGCCGGAGTGGTGGAATCGCCGGCCACGATCGGGTTGAGCGCGGCGACGACGTCGATGAAGCCCTCCGGGCCGCCCATCTGGGCTACCTGCTGGCGAAGGCCAGGCGTGCGCTCCTCAAGATGATCCCCATAACCCGGCAGCGTCCACATCTCACCCTGCGGCAAGGCCAACGTCTGCCAGCCGAACACGGTGCCGTAGAACGCCTTCGCGGCCTCGGGGTCGCGGGTGGCGAGCCCGTTGAAGTTCAGCGCGCCGTGCTCGTTGACGATCTTGGCACCCCGGTGGCCTCCTGCCTCCCAGACGGAGAACACGGCTCCTTCGGGATCGGCCAGCACCGCCATCCGGCCCGCGCCCATCACGTCGAGGGGTGGCTGAACCACCGTGCCGCCGGCCCCGGGAACCTTGGCGGCAGTCTCGTCGGCGCTGGCCACCCAGATGTAGGTGTTCCACATCGCCCCTGGGGGCGCGCCCTCGGGAGGCGAGCTAACCGCGGCGACATCCCCGCCGCGGATGCGGGCGATGAAATACTTGGCCGGCGACCCGGCGGGCATCGTGTCCTCGAACTCCCAGCCGAAAAGGCCGGAGTAGAAGGGAAGGGCAGCGTCCGGGTCCGGCTGGCTGGTGTCCACCCAGCACGGGACTCCGGGAATGTATCCGTCTCGCTCAGGCATGTGCCGTCTCCTCTCCCCAAGCTCGTTTCCCGGAACGTGATGACACTAATCCGGGTTGACTCGCCCGGGCCGGGCCAGGGTCAGTCACCGGCCCGGTCGCGGGCGCCGTGGACGGTATACCAGGCCAGGCCGGCCAGGAACACCAGCCCGGCGCACAGCGCCCCGCCGGCGTCGTGCGGTGGGCGGGCCGGCCACAGCCACGGCGTGCGCAGCGCGGGCGGGTGCCATTGCGTGTACAGCGCGTACGCCCCGGCCATCAGATACCCCACCGGGCCGGTCCAGGCCAGGCCACCGCCCAGCAGGACCGCGCAGCCCAGGCCCAGGCCGGTGAGCCCGGCCACGTTGCGCAGCACATCCAGCGGGCCGCCGGCCAGGTGCGCACCGGCCCCGGCCGCGGTCAGCAGGCCAGCCGCCAGCGCGGTCAGCATCAGCGCGCTGGCCAGCCGCAGCACCGGCAGCCACCGGCCAGCCACCCGCTCCGGCTCGCCGAACGGGCTGGCCGTGCTGACCGCGATGGCCGCCGCGGCCACCGCCTCGAACACCAGCGGCAGCTGCAGCGCGCCGTAGCTGTCCCAGTGCCCGGCGGCCAGCGCGATACGCAGC
>DATCUG010000329.1:0-4839 GCA_036567525.1 Streptosporangiaceae bacterium
TGTCGTCGTGATCGACGATGACCACCGCGCGGGCGCCCGCCGCATCGGCCCGGCGGATCGCCTCAGCCAGCGGCAGCGTGGCCGGGATCGGGATGGCCCGCCGGGCCAGCGCCCGGGCCTGCAGCCCGGGCAGCCGCTGCCGGACCCGGGTGGCGCGCAGCGACTGGGTCGCCCCGGTCCACATGAACGCGGCGATGACCCCGAACCAGATCACGTCGAAGATCTGCACCTGGTCGCCGGCCAGGGCCAGCAGGGTGGGCGGCAGCACCAGCACGGCCACCGCGAGCAGGCGGCCCGCCCAGGCGGCGGTGACGGTGGCCGCGGACGGTTTGCCGGTGAGCTTCCATACCCCGGCCCGGAGCATCCGGCCGCCGTCCAGCGGCAGCCCGGGCAGCAGGTTGAACAGGCCGACCAGCAGGTTGGCCCAGACCAGCTGCTGGATCAGCAGGCCGGGCAGGCCGACCGGGTCGGCCGCGGCGATGATCCCGTAGCCGCCCGCGGCCAGGGCCAGCGAGAGCACCGGGCCCGCCGCCGAGACCAGGAATTCCTTGCCTGGGGTGGGCGGCTCCTGCTCGATCTCGGAGAAGCCGCCCAGCGGGTAGAGCAGGATCCGGCGGACCGGCAGCCCGAAGCCGCGGGCGACCAGCGAGTGGCTCAGCTCGTGCACCAGCACGGACACGTAGAGCAGCACCACGAACGCGACGGCTACGACGTAGCGGATCCCGCTGGACGCGGCCAGCGCGGCGCTGTTCGCGTAGAGCAGCACGAACAGCCCGGCGATCAGGAACCAGTACGGCGATATGTACACCGGTATGCCGAACGGCCGCGCGATCCGGACGCCCGGGCTGGGCCCCGGGGCCGGTGGCCTATCCGACGGTGTACCTGCCACACGTTGATGCTACGTGCTGGGCGGGGTCAGTTGGCGCGCCCGGCGCGCCGGGTGCACAACTGTCGGACGCTTCCCCTAGCCTCCAGACATGGCTGACGACGGTGCACCCAACGGCGATCCGCCCACCGGCGATGCGCCCAGCGAGCACATTCCCTCGCTGTCTCCGTCCCGGGCCGGTGACTTCCTCACCTGCCCGCTGCTGTACCGGTTCCGGGTGATCGACCGGCTGCCCGAGCCGCCCAGCCCGGCGGCCGCCCGCGGCACCCTGGTGCACGCCGTGCTGGAGCACCTGTTCGACGAGCCGGCCGCCGGCCGCACCCCGGAAGCGGCCCGGTCGCTGCTCGGCCCGCAGTGGGACCGGCTGCTGGCCGCCGAGCCCGCGCTGGCCGGCCTGTTCGCCGCCGACGAGGACCGGGCGGCCTGGCTGGCCGAGGCGGCCACCATGCTGGACCGCTACTTCACGCTGGAAGACCCGCGGCGGCTCGAGCCGGCCCACCGCGAGCTGTGCGTGCAGGCCGACCTGGCGTCCGGGCTGCGGCTGCGCGGGTACATCGACCGGCTGGACGTGGCGCCGGGCGGGGAGATCCGCATTGTCGACTACAAGACCGGGACCGCCCCGCCCGCCGAGTTCGAGGCACGGGCGTTGTTCCAGATGAAGTTCTACGCGCTGGTGCTGTGGCGCGCGCAGGGCACGCTGCCCCGGCTGCTGCAGCTCATCTACCTGGGCAACGGCGAGATCGTGCGGTACCAGCCGGATGAGGCGGACCTGCGCGCCACCGAGCGCAAGGTGGAGGCGGTCTGGCAGGCCATCGAGCGGGCCCGGGTGGCGCAGGACTGGCGGCCCCGGCCGGGCCGGCTGTGCGACTGGTGCGCGCACAAGCCGATCTGCCCGGCGTTCGGCGGTACTCCCCCGGCGCTGCCGGAGCTGGTGCCAGCTAGCCGGAAGCCGTGCGAGCCGGACCAGGAACCGTCCCTGCTGGACCTGGCCTGAGCGTCAGCGGATACCCATCCGGCGCAGCACCTCGGCGGCGTCACCCAGCGCGTCATCGTCCTTGGCCGGGCTCTTCTTGCTGGCCGGCTTGCTGGCGGGCTTGAGCGCCTTGGTGGGCTGGCTGGGCTGGCCGGGCTGAGCCGGGCGGCTGGCCTGCTGGGCCGGCTCGCCACCCGAGCGGCGGATGCGGCGCAGCCCGCCGGACACGGCGAACAGCACACCGGCCGCGCCGGCCACGATGACGCCCGCCCAGACCCGCGGCGAGAACACGAACGACGACGCGAAGTCGCCGATGGCCGCGCCCATCTGCCACAGCATCTTGATCGCGCCGGTCAGGTAGGCGGCTATCGGGAGCAGCGACCAGGCCACACCACGCAGGCCCGCCGCGGCGCCCCGGCGCCGCCAGGCCACCCAGCTGAGGATGAGCCCGAGGAGGGTCAGTCCCCCGGCCAGCGGGAGCCAGGAGATGGAGTTGTAGGTCGACATGGCTGCTCCCCTCGGCAGCGTTCCTTTCTCCATCGTCGCATACGCCGGGGAGTGACTTGTGCGGTGAAAGCTGAGGATCTACTCCGGGTCGGCTGAGCTGGCCGCGGTGGTCGGGCTGGGCTGCCCGAGGTCCGGGGAACTGTTCTCCGGGAAGTGGCAGGCCACCTGGTGCCCCGGGTCGAGCTCGGCCAGCGGCGGTTCCTGGGTCCGGCAGATCTCCTGCGCCTTCCAGCACCGGGTGTGGAACCGGCAGGCGGGCGGCGGGTTGAGCGGGCTGGGCACATCGCCGGCCAGCCGGATCCGCTCCCGGCGCTGCCGGCCTTCCTCGCCGCGGACCGGGGCGGGCACCGGCACGGCCGACATGAGGGCCACCGTGTACGGGTGCCGGGGCCGGGCGTACAGCTCGTCCCGGCTGGCCAGCTCGACGATCTTGCCCAGGTACATGACCGCGACGTGGTCGCTGATGTGCCGGACCACGGACAGATCGTGCGCGATCACCACGTAGGTCAGGCCCAGCTCGCCCTGCAGGTCCTCGAGCAGGTTGATGATCTGCGCCTGGATCGACACGTCCAGTGCGGACACCGGCTCGTCGGCCACGATCAGCTTGGGCCGCAGGGCCAGCGTCCGGGCGACGCCGATGCGCTGCCGCTGCCCGCCGGAGAACTCGTGCGGGTACCGGTTGTAGTGCTCTGGGTTCAGCCCGACCAGCTCGAGCAGTTCCTGGACCGCCGCCTTGATCCCGTTCGGCGTGCTGACCTTCTGCAGCCGCAGCGGCGCGCCGACGATCGAGCCGACCGTGTGCCGCGGGTTCAGCGACGAGTACGGGTCCTGGAAAATCATCTGGATGTCGCGGCGCAGTGGCCGCATCCGGCCGGCCGACAGGTGGCTGATGTCCCGGCCGTCGAACACGATCTGGCCATCGGTCGGCTCGAGCAGCCGGGTGAGCAGCCGTCCGGTGGTGGTCTTGCCGCAGCCGGACTCGCCCACCACGCCCAGCGTCTGCCCGGCCGAGACCGAGAAGCTGACGTCGTCCACGGCCTGCACCGCGCCGACCTTCTGCCGGATGATGATGCCCCGGGTCACCGGGAAGTGCTTGGTCAGCCCGGTCACCTCGAGCAGCGCGCCGCTCACGCGTCCTCCAGCCGGGCCGCGGGCACCCGCGCCGCGCGCCGCTGGTCATTGGTCAGATGGCAGGCCACCAGGTGCCCCGGCGCTATCTGGCGCAGCGCGGGGATCTCGGACTGGCTGCGCCCGTCGGTCTGTTCGGCGAACCGGCAGCGGGGATGGAACGGGCAGCCCGGTGGCACGTTGATCAGGCTGGGCGGGGTGCCCTTGATCGGGATCAGCCGGTCCAAGCGGGCCTGGTCGAGCCGGGGCATGGAACCGAGCAGGCCCCAGGTGTAGGGGTGGCCGGGGTCGTCGAAGATGTCCTCGGCGCTGCCGTACTCGGCCATCCGGCCCGCGTACATGACCAGGATGTCGTCGGACAGCTCGGCCACCACGCCGAGATCGTGGGTGATGATGATCACCGCTGACTGGTACTCGCGCTGCAGGTCCCAGATCAGGTCCAGGATCTGCGCCTGCACGGTGACGTCGAGCGCGGTGGTCGGCTCGTCGGCGATGAGCAATTCCGGGTCGCAGGACAGCGCCATGGCGATCATCGCGCGCTGCCGCATGCCGCCGGAGAACTGGTGCGGGTAGTCGTCGGCCCGGGTGGCTGGCGTCGGGATGCCGACCCGGCCCAGCATGTCGACCGCATGCTTGCGGGCCACCTGCTTGCTGACCTTGTTGTGCACCAGGTACGCCTCGGCGATCTGCGCCCCCACCGTGTAGTACGGGTGCAGCGAGGACAGCGGGTCCTGGAAGATCATCGCCATCTTGCTGCCGCGCAGCTCGCGGACCCGGGCGGCCGGGGCGCCGACCAGTTCCTCGCCGTCCAGCTTGATGTGCCCGGTGATCTGCGCCTTGGTGCCCTGGTGCAGGCCCATGATGCCCAGGGTGCTGACGCTCTTCCCGGAGCCGGACTCGCCCACGATGCCCAGGGTGCGGCCGCGTTCCAGGGTGAACGAGACCCCGTCCACCGCGCGGACCAGGCCGTCGTCGGTGGGGAAGTGGATGCGCAGGTCGCGCACGTCGAGCAGGGTCGCGGCCATCAGTGCCTCACCCTCGGGTCGACCACGGCGTACAGCACGTCCACCACCAGGTTGGCGAGCACGATGAAGAAAGCGGCGAGCATGGTGACGCCGAGGATCTCCGGCAGGTCCTGGTTATTGATGGCCAGGATGGTGAACAGGCCGAGCCCGTGCAGCGAGAACGTGTACTCGGTGATGATCGCGCCGCCGAGCAGCAGGCCCAGGTCCATGCCGAAGATGGTCACGATGGGGGTCAGCGCGGCGCGCAGCCCGTGCTTGAAGATCACGGTCCGCTCGGGCAGGCCTTTAGCCCGGGCGGTGCGGATGTAGTCCTCGTTCAT
>DATCUG010000330.1:0-6275 GCA_036567525.1 Streptosporangiaceae bacterium
GCCAGGCTGACCGGCCCCGATCCGGTGGCGGCCTGGTCCCGGGCGGCTGCTTCGTCCTGGGCGGCGGCCAGTTCGTGGGCCACCGCGTGGCCCAGGTTCATCGCGTCGAAGTACCGGGCCGCGCCCATGGTCAGCTGGGCCGGGCCGGACAGGGTGGCGTCCAGCAGCCGGTAGCAGACCCGGTTCTGGAACAGGGCCGGCGGGTCTACCACCGCCACCGCCGTCGCATAACTGGCGAACGGGCCACCCGGCGCATCCTGCGGGAGCAGGTGCGCGGCCGCGGCCGCCGTGGCGTCGGTGCGCGGGGCGGGCGGCTGACCGGTCCAGTGCAGCGCTATGTCAGCCAGCTCGACCGGGGCGGCGGGCAGCCACTCCGGCCGGCACAGCAGCTCGGTGCCCGCCGCCCGGGCCACCCCGGGATAGAGCCCGGCGGCCTGGGTGACCAGGGCCAGCCGGTGCTCGTTGACCATGCGCCGGACCTGGCGCCAGCGCTCCGCGGTCTCAGTCATCGAGGAGATACTCGCTCACCCATCCGCTAGGCCCCAGCCCCGGGCGGGCCGTAGCCGCCACCGCCCGGGGTCTCCAGCACGAACACGTCGCCCGGTTCTACCTGGACGGTGTCGCAGCCGACCATCTCGGTCACCCGGCCGTCGGGATGCTCGACCCACTGCCGGCCGAGCGCACCGGCCGAGCCGCCGGCCATGCCGTACGGCGGGACCCGGCGGTGGCTGCTCAGCGTGTTCACCGTCATCGGGGCCAGGAAGCGCAGCCGCCGCCGCCCGCCGTCCCCGCCGCGCCACCGGCCCGCGCCGCCGCTGCCCGGGCGGATCGAGTAGGACTCCAGCCGCACCGGGTAGCGCCACTCCAGCACCTCGGGGTCGGTCAGCCGCGAGTTGGTCATGTGCGTCTGCACCACCGAGGTCCCGTCGAAGCCATCACCCGCCCCGGACCCGCTGGACACCGTCTCGTAGTACTGATGCTGGGCCGACCCGAACGTGACGTTGTTCATCGTGCCGGACCCTTCGGCCTGCACGCCCAGCGCGGCGTACAGCGCGCCCGTCACCGCCTGGGACGTCTCCACGTTCCCGGCCGCCACCGCCGCCGGGTACGACGGCGCCAGCAGGCAGCCCGGCGGGATGATCACGGTGACCGGCTTGAGGCAGCCGGAGTTGAGCGGGATCTCGTCGTCCACCAGCGTGCGCAGCACGTACAGCACGGCCGCCATGGCCACCGACGACGGGGCGTTGAAGTTGCCTGGCAGCTGGGCCGAGGTGCCGGTGAAGTCGATCTCCGCGGTCCGCGCGGCCTGGTCCACCCGCACCGCGACCTGGATCACCGCGCCGTTGTCCAGCTCGTACCGGTACGACCCATCGTGCAGGCCGGCGATGACCCGGCGCACCGCTTCCTCGGCGTTGTCCTGCACGTGGCCCATGTACGCGGTCACCACGTCCAGGCCGAAGTCGCCGGTGAGCTGGCGCAGTTCGGCGACGCCCTTCTCGTTCGCGGCCACCTGGGCGCGCAGGTCGGCCAGGTTGGCTGCCGGGTCGCGGGATGGATGCCGGGCCGAGCTGAGCAGCTCCGTGGTTTCGGCCTCCCGCAGCTGGCCGCCCGACACCAGCAGCCAGTTGTCGATGAGCACGCCCTCTTCCTCGACCCGCTGGCTGAACGCGGGCATCGACCCCGGGGTGATCCCGCCGATCTCGGCGTGATGGCCACGGGACGCCACGAAGAACAGGATGTCCCCGGCCCGGTCGCCCTCCCCGAACACCGGCGAGACCACGGTGATGTCCGGCAGGTGGGTCCCGCCGTGGTACGGGTCGTTCAGGATGAACACGTCGCCGACCTTGATCGCGCCGGCGTTGCGCGCGATGACCATCTTGATGCTCTCACCCATCGAGCCCAGGTGCACCGGCATGTGCGGGGCGTTCGCGATGAGCTGCCCAGCCCGGTCGAAGATGGCGCAGGAGAAGTCGAGCCGCTCCTTGATGTTGACCGAGTGCGCGGTGCTGCGCAGCCGGACGCCCATCTGCTCGGCCACCGACATGAACAGGTTGTTGAAGATCTCCAGCAGTACCGGGTCGGCGCCGGTCCCGGCGGCGCGCCGGGCCGGGGCCGGCCCGGACCGGGTGAGCAGCAGGTCGCCCGCGCCGGTCAGCTCGGCCTGCCAGCCCGGCTCGACCACGGTGGTGGCGAAGTCCTCGGCGATGATGGCCGGCCCGCGCAGCACCGCGCCGGGCCGCAGCCCGCTGCGCGGCACCAGGTCCACCTCGGCCCACTGGCCGCCGGTGAACATCGGCACCCGCGCCGTCCCCGGCTCGCCGTCCGCACCGGCTGGCGCAGCGCTGGCCGGCCTGGGCAGGCTGACCGCCGGGGCGGCCGCGGGAGCCGCAGTCAGCTCCACCGACACCGCCTCCAGCAGCACCGGCTTGTCCGGCATCAGGAAGGAGAACTGCTGCCGGTAGGCTGCCTCGAACGCGCGGACCAGCTCCGGCTGGCCGCCCAGCGGGACGGCCAGCGCGGTATCGGTCCCGGCATAGCGCAGATGCGCGCGCCGGACCGACCGCACATTATTGAGCCGAACGCCGTCACCTGCCAGCTCATCCCGGGCCGCGGACTCTAGTTGCCGGGCCACATCGTCGGCGGTGGCCAGCGTGCCCGGGGACAGCTCGGCCTCCACGGCCGACTCGCGCATCGCGGTCACGTCGGCCAGGCCCATGCCGTACGCGGACAGCACCCCGGCCAGCGGGTGGATCAGCACCGTGGTCATGCCGAGCTGGTCGGCGACCGCGCAGGCGTGCTGGCCGCCCGCGCCGCCGAACGTGGCCAGCACGTACCGGGTGATGTCGTAGCCGCGCTGCACCGAGATCTTCTTGATCGCGTTGGCCATGTTGGCCACCGCGATCTCCAGGAAGCCGGCCGCCACCTCCGCGCCGCTGCGCGGCTGCCCGCCGGCCACGCTGATCTCGTCCGCGAGCTGCCCGAAGTGCTGCGCCGTGACGTCCGCGTCCAGCGGCTGGTCGCCGCCTGGCCCGAACACCCGGGGGAAGTAGCCGGGCTGGATCCGGCCCAGCATCAGGTTGGCGTCGGTCACGGTGAGCGGGCCGCCGTGCCGGTAACAGGCCGGCCCGGGGCTGGCCCCGGCCGAGTCCGGCCCGACCCGGTACCGGCTGCCGTCGAAGTGCAGCACCGAACCGCCGCCCGCGGCCACGGTGTGGATGCTGAGCATCGGCGCCCGCATCCGGACCCCGCCCACCTCGGTCTCGTACTGCCGCTCGAACTCCCCGGCGAAGTGCGACACGTCGGTGGACGTGCCGCCCATGTCGAAGCCGATCACCCGGCCGAACCCGGCCGCGGCGCTGCTCCGGGCCATGCCGACGATGCCGCCCGCCGGGCCGGACAGGATGGAGTCCTTGCCGCGGAACCGGCGCGCGTC
Source organism: Streptosporangiaceae bacterium (assembly GCA_036567525.1). GTDB lineage: Bacteria > Actinomycetota > Actinomycetes > Streptosporangiales > Streptosporangiaceae > RYN-230. The sequence continues at coordinate 3,434 of DATCUG010000330.1, forward strand.
GGCCAGCCCGCCGTTGGACTGCATGAACAGCAGCCGGACGCCGGGCAGTTCCGCCGCCACCTGGTCCACGTAGCGGGCCAGGATCGGGGACAGGTAGGCGTCCACCACCGTGGTGTCGCCGCGGGACACCAGCTTCATCAGCGGGCTGGTCGCCGCCGACTCGGACACCTGGGTGAACCCGGCCGCCCGGGCCAGCTCGCCGATCCGCTGCTCGTGCGCCGGGTACCGGTAGCCGTGCAGGCACACCACGGCCGCCGCCCGGAAGCCGTCCGCGTACGCCGCGGCCAGGTCGGCGGCGGCCGCGTCCTCGTCCAGCGGGGTGATCACCTCGCCGTGCGCGCTGACCCGCTCGGTCACCTCGATGACCCGGTCGTAGAGCAGTTCCGGGAGGACGATCCGGCGGTCGAAGATACGCGGCCGGTTCTGGTAGCCGATGCGCAGCGCGTCGCCGAAGCCCCGGGTGATGACCAGCACGGTGGGCTCGCCGCGCCGCTCCAGCAGCGCGTTGGTGGCCACCGTGGTGCCCAGCCGGACCGAGCCGATCTGCTCGCCCGGGATGGGCTCGCCCGGCCGGACGCCGAGCAGTTCCCGGATGCCGGCCAGCACCGCGTCCGGGTAGGCCCGCGGGTTGTCGGACAGCAGCTTGCGCACGGCCAGCGTGCCGTCCGGGCGCCGGGCCACCACATCGGTGAACGTGCCGCCGCGGTCGATCCAGAATTCCCAGCGCCCGGTCATCACCCGCATCCTAGAGGGACACCGGGCGATGACCGGGCGCCGCTGGTCCCCGGTCAGCTCATGGCCGCTAGCAGGCCGCCCAAAGGCCGGGCGCACGGCTGCCTGTTGAGGTGGCGGATTCTAGACAGGCACCTTACTGGCCTCGGCCTGCTTCTCGAAGATCTGGACGACCTGCTCGACGGAGCGGCCCTTTGTCTCGGGCAGGAACCTGAATACGAATCCGATCGCGACCACCGACAGGACCGCGAAGGACACCATGACCCAGGCCAGCCCCCAGGAATTCTGCCAGGCCGGGAACACCTCGATCAGCGCGAAATTGGCCACCCAGTCCACCGCCGCGCCGATGGCAGCCGCCCGTCCGCGGACAGATGTCGGGAAGACCTCGCCCTGGATCAGCCAGCCCGTGCCGCCGACACCGATCGCGAACGAGGTGATGAAGAACGAGAAGCCGACCATGACCACCACGGTCTTCGGTATGTCGGTGAAGAACGCGACTCCGGCCGCCGCGACCAGCATGAACACCGCCATGCCCGCGTAACCCCCCATGGCCAGCGGGCGCCGGCCGAACTTGTCGATCCAGCGGAAGGCGAAGTAGGTCGCGATCACGTTGACCGCGCCCAAGATGGCGGTGACCTCGACCCCCGCCACTGCGGCGGCGACGGCATTGTGCCCGCTCTGGAAGAAGGTCGAAAGGATCTTCGGGCCGTAATAGAAGGGAACGTTGATCCCGGTGATCTGCTGGAAAATGAAGAATACGCAGACCACGATCAGCGCCCGGATCACGCCCTTTGTCCACTGCGTCTTCCGCTGCCGTTCTTCCACCGTGCCCCGGAGCTGCTCCGCGGCCGCACGGATTTCCTCTTCTGATGTCTCCATTCCGAGCTGGCCGAACGCCTTCTGGGTATCGGCGTAGCGGTCATGCAGCATGAGCCACCGGGGGGACTCGGGCATCCTGGACCGCAGCGCCACGGCCACTATCGCCGGAAGCGCGCCGATGCCGAGAATGAGCCGCCAGTCAAGGTTGCCAGCGCTGTGCGGCAGAGCCACCAGGAGGACCACGGCCACGAGATAGGACACCAGGATTCCCACGGTGATCATCCACTGCTGGATGATGCTCAGCTGGCCTCGCCGCCCGCGGGGCGCGAACTCCGCGATATAGGCGGTGGCGATCGCGGAGTCGGCCCCGATCGCGAGCCCAATGAGCGTGCGGGACGACAACAGCATGAACGCATTCACGGTGAACGCCGACAGCAGCGCGCCGATGGCGTAGATGGCGGCGTCGGTGATGAGCAGGGTCTTGCGCCCGAAAAGGTCGGTCAGCGGCCCAGCGATGAGGGCTCCCGCGCCGGCGCCCAGGGATGCGCCGGCCACCAGATAGCCCGTCCAGAAGCTCGACAGATGGTAAGGAATGAAGTCCAGCGCCGAGCCGATGTTGGCGGTGTCGTATCCGAAGAGAAACCCGCCGACACAGGCCAGCACAGCCAGATACCAGTAGAAGTTCGTCGGGATCCGCGAATCCAGCTCCTCGAGCACATTGCGCCCTGACGGCTGCGTGGCTCTGGTCTCAGATACCATCTGCCGACCTCCTCAATTCCGCCCGGCCACCTCGCCTGCCAAGCCCAAACTTCTGCGCCCGGCTACCCGCGTGGCGCAGGCTGATCAACTCTCCGGAATCGGGCACCTCAAACCGGACCGTGGCTCCGGTGAAACCGGGAAACTAGGGAGAATGAACCCGCTTACCGTGCACCGCTGGGCCTACGAGCTGACCGGCGGCCGGATCGGCCACCGGCTGGGAGGCGGGGTGCGGGCCGCCCTGCTGACCACAACCGGGCGGAAAACCGGGCTGGCCCGGACGGTGCCGCTGGCCTGCTTCCGGGACGGCCCCGGCTACGTGTTCGTCGCGTCCAACCACGGCTCCAGCCGGCCGCCGGGCTGGCTGGTCAACGCCCAGGCCAAGCCGGAGGTGCAGCTGCAGGTCGGCCCGGCGCACCTGCTCGGCACGGCCCGGGTGGTGCCGCCCGGCGACCCGGACTACGCCCGGCTGTGGCAGCTGGCCAACGATGGCAACCACGGCCGGTACCAGCGCTATCAGGCCGGCACCAGCCGG
>DATCUG010000331.1:0-6309 GCA_036567525.1 Streptosporangiaceae bacterium
CAGGCCGCGCGGGCCGCCGCCGAGGGGCAGCCGGGCTGGCTGACCGGCCGGGCCGCCCAGGGATATGCGTGTGACGCGGCCATCATCCCGATCATCACCGGCCACATCGACCAGCAGGCGCTGGCCGCGCTGGCGGCCGAACTCCGCGCCACCACCCCCACCGGCACCGGCCGCCCCGGGCAGCCACCACCAGCCGCCGCGCTGGCCCGGCTACACCAGATCCTGCTCCGGCACGCCGCGAATGTGCTGTCCGGGCCGGGCGGGCTGGCCTCGTTCCTGCGCACCCGCCTCACCGGCGGCCAGGTCCCCTCGGTCAGCCTGCCGCTGGACACCGGCACCCCGGCCACCATGATCATACCCTGCCTGCGCCGCCTGGTCATGGCCCGCGACCGGCACTGCGCCTTCCCCGGCTGCCACGCCCCACCCGCCGCCTGCCAGGTCCACCACCTCAAACCCAAAGCCAACGGCGGCGAAACCCGGCTGGCCAACCTGGTCCTGCTGTGCGCGTTCCACCACCTGATCGCCGTGCACCAGTGGGGCTGGACCCTCACCCTGCACGCGGACGGGACCATCACCGCGGTCAGCCCCGACCACACCCGGACCCTGCACAGCCACGGCCCACCCAGCCAGGCCGCCTGAACCAGGCGGGTCTCCGGCCAGCGTGGCCGGCCACGGCTACCATGCGGAAGAAAACATGCTGGCGCCGTGGCTGCTGCAGGCCAGATGTCGGACTTGCCCGTCTGGTCGCTCAGGTGACGCTGCGCTTCGACATGTTGCGCGCCGCGGCCCTGCCCAGGGACGAGTCACGGGACCTGCTCTTGAAGGTGGCAGACAGATGGGACCAGACCTGACCCGCGCCGACTGGCGGAAGGCCAGCTACAGCGGCGACAACGGCGGGAACTGCGTCGAGGTGGCCCGCAACCTGCCGGACGTGGTGGCCGTGCGGGACAGCAAGAACCCGGCCGGCCCGGCGCTGGTCTTCTCCCGGGACGAGTGGGCAGCGTTCACCGCCTCGGTCAAAGCCTGACTCGCCTGCGGGGGTGACGGTGCCGGAGCGATCAGGAGCAGGCGACCCATTTGGCGGCCGGCCGCCGACCAGTCACGAACGGATGACCGGACGGCCCTGGGACGCGTCGTACCACGACGGCCCCGCCCCGTGGGATATCGGCGAGCCACAGCCGACCGTCGTGCGACTGGCCGCCGCGGGCGGATTCACCGGGGCGGTGCTCGACGCGGGCTGCGGGACCGGCGAGAACGCGCTGCACATCGCCGCGCTCGGCCTGCCGGTGCTGGGCTTCGACGTGGCCGGGACGGCCCTGGCCATGGCCCGGGCCAAGGCCGCAGACCGGGGCATCGAAGCTGAGTTCGTGCTAGCTGACGCATTGCAGCTGGACCGCCTGGGACGAACGTTCGACACGGTGCTGGACTGCGGGCTGTTCCACACGTTCGACGGCGCCGAGCGGCCGGGGTACGTAGCCAGCCTGGCTTCGGTGACCAAGCCCGGCGGAACCCTCTATGTGCTCTGTTTCAGCGACGAAGGCCCGGATACCGGCCCGCACCCGGTCAGCCGGGATGAGCTGAGCGCGGCGTTCGGCCCCGGCACTGGCTGGCAGGTCGCCGTCATCGAGCCGGACCGGGTCGGGACGAGATTCCACGACCACGGCGCCCCGGCCTGGCTCGCCACCATGAAGCGAATGTAGGCCGGCGTGGTCTACCGGGGCACCGGCGTGCCGCCCGCCGGCTGTCCCGGGCACCGGCGGCCGGGGGCTGGCCAGGCCCAGTCGCGGGTGCTGGCGTTCGGCTAAGTGCGGTGTTGATCTTTGGGAGTTGCGCTGCGCCGCCCGGCTAGGCGGCCCGGCGATCAGGGCGGCGCAGCGGCTGATCCCGGCGGGGCCCGCGGAGGGAGTACGGCACAGGCACGGCGCCCCGCCGGGGGCGTGGAGCCCCGCGTGACCAGACGGCCGGGGACGCTGGCCACGCGGGGGGCTTTGCGGAGCACCGGCGGGTCGCGGGGGGGCAGGGGCTCCCGCCGGGCTCCGGGCCTCGTGGTCGGCTACATCACGTAAATGAATAATGCCTCCTGGTGATTAATGCCGGTAAGAGGGCATGATGGGAGCAGATGCGGAGCACTCTGGAGCACAGGCCCGGGAGGCACAGAGATGACCGCCGACCTCGACCGCCGCACCGTAGCCGCCAGGCTGGCCGCCGCGCGGACCCGGCGCGGCTTAACCAAGCGCGAGCTGGGCCGTCGGCTCGCTTCGCAGGTCACCGAGCAATGTCCCAGCCTGGACACCCTGGTGTCGTACGTGAAGCGCTGGGAGGCCGGCAAGGTCAGCGTCAGCGACCGGTACCGGCACGCCTATTCGAAGGCGCTGGGCATGAGCCCGGCCGACCTGTTCGGCCAGGGCGACCTGCCACCGCCGTCAGCCACGCCCCGCGGGCCGGTGACGTTCGGCGGCCTGCTGGGGCTGCCCGCTGGCGTGGATGACCCAAGTATGTGTGATGGGGCCGACATGGAACGTCGCCGGCTGCTGCTGGCCACCCTGGGGCTGGGCGCGTTCGCCGCGTCCGCGTCGTTAACCGCCCTCATCGACCTGGCGCTGACCAGCGAGCCGCGCGACCTGGCCGACTGGCAGGTGGCGGTGGCCGACCACCTGCATGCGATCCGCACCCGGCCGCCCGCCCAGGCCCGCGACGATCTCATCGTCGATCTGCTCCGGCTGCGCCAGCAGCTGAACCGGGCCGGGCCGGACAGCATCGAGTTGCGCCGCGTGCTGGCCGCGCTGGCCGCGCTGTACGGCGGGCTGCTGACCCGGCTCGGCGAGCATGGCGCCGCGCTGCGCTGGTGGCGCACCGCCTGCCACGCCGCCGACGACGCTGCCGACCTGGAACTGCGGCTGCTGGTCCGGGCCGAGTCCGCGGGCTTCGGCCTGTACGGGCAGCGCGACCCGGCCACCGTGCTCCGGCTGCTGGACGATACCGAGCGCATCGCCGGCCGGTCCCGGTCGGTGTGGCGGGCCGACCTGAACAGCACCCGGGCCAAGGCGCTGTCCCTGCTCGGCCGGCACGACGAGGCGCGGGCCGCGGTGAACGTGCTGCTGGATACGGTCCCGGACGAGGCCCCGGGCAGCCCTATCCCGACGCTGTGGACCGCCGACCAGGCGCATTTCGCCGAGGGCTGGGTGCTGGCCGCGGCCGGCGACGAGGCCGGGACCAGCCGGGCCTGCGACCGGGTGCTGTCCTACACCGGGGACTACCAGTACATCGCCAACGTCAGCCTGCTCGGCGCGCTGTGCACCGTGGTCAGCGGCGGCACCGCGGCCGGCGCGCGGCGCGCCGCCGAGGTGCTCGACCGGCTGCCCGCCAGCTACCGCAGCCAGATGATCACCGAGACCGGCCGCCGGGTGCTGGCCGCGGTGCCCCGCGCCGACCAGGACAGCCCGCCCGCCCGTGACCTGGCCGCGGTCATCGCGGCCACCGCGCCCCCGTCCGCTCAGCTGGCCGGCTGAGCTTCAGAGCCGGACCGCGAGCCCAACCGACAGCAGCATGCCGAACGCCAGCTGGAGCCGGCCGGTTGCGCCCAGCGCGCCGATGAGCGCGGGGCCGGCTGCGCCGGAGCGGACCGCGCGCACCGGGACCAGCGCGAGCGGCAGCGTGACCAGCGTGATCAGGGCCAGCGGCCGGGCCGCCACCAGGGCCACCGCGATGGCGAACGGGACCAGCGCGCACCCGGTGTACAGTGCCCGGGTGTGCGCGTCGCCGAGCATGACGGCCAGGGTGCGCTTGCCCGCCACCGTGTCGGACGGGATGTCCCGCAGGTTGTTGATGACCAGCAGCGCGCAGGCCAGCAGGCCAACCGGCAGCGCCGCCACCAGCCCCAGCCAGGGCAGCGAGCGCATCTCGACATATGTCGTGCCGGCCACCGCGGCCAGCCCGAAGAAGACGAACACCGCGATCTCGCCGAAGCCGTGGTACCCGTACGGGTACCGCCCGCCGGTGTAGGTCCAGGCCGCCGCCACGGCCGCCGCGCCGAGCAGGATCAGCCACCAGGACGTGACCAGCGCCAGCACGAAACCGGCCAGGCAGGCCACCGCGAAACAGGCCAGCGCGGCCGTGCGGACCTGGCGCGGGGCCGCGATCCCGGCCGCCACCAGCCGGACCGGGCCGACCCGGCGCTCGTCGGTGCCCCGCACGCCGTCGCTGTAGTCGTTGGCGTAGTTCACGCCGACCTGCAGGGCCAGCGCGACGATCAGCGCCAGCACGCCGCGCCAGAGCGAGAAATGCCCGTAGCCGAACGCCACGCCCGAACCGACCACGACCGGCACGACGGCGGCGGGCAGGGTGCGCGGGCGCGCACCACCGACCCAGTCGCGCAGCGCGGCCACTAGCTGGTCGCGCCGAGCTTGCTGATGTCCCGTACCGCGCCGGTGGAGGCCGAGGTGGCCAGCGCGGCGTAGACCCGCAGCGCCTCGCTCACCGGGCGGTCCCGGTCCGCGGCCCGGTAGCTGCCCAGCGCGGCCAGGATCTGCTCCCGGCGGCCGCTCAGCTCCTCGTCCGGGACCTTGAGCTGCAGCGAGCGGGCCGGGATGTCGATCTCGATCTGGTCGCCCTCCTGGGCCAGCGCGATCACCCCGCCGGCCGCGGCCTCCGGGGCGATGTGGCAGATGGACAGCCCGGACGTGCCGCCGGAGAACCGGCCGTCGGTGATCAGTGCGCAGGCCCGGCCCAGGCCCTTGCCCTTGAGGAAGCTGGTCGGGTACAGCATCTCCTGCATGCCCGGCCCGCCGCTCGGCCCCTCGTACCGGATCACCACCACGTCGCCCGCCCCGACCCGGCCGTTCAGGATGCCGTCGACCGCGGCTTCCTGGCTCTCGAACACCTTGGCCGGCCCGGTGAACCGCCACAGCTCCTCGGGCACGCCGGCCGTCTTGACGATGGCGCCCTCCGGGGCCAGGTTGCCGTACAGCACGGCCAGCCCGCCGTCCCGGGTGTAGGCGTGCGGCAGGTCCCGGATGCAGCCGGCCTCGCGGTCCAGATCCAGGCTGGTCCACCGGGACGCCTGGGAGAACGGCCGGGTGGTGCGCACCCCGCCGGGCGCGGCGTGGAACAGTTCGGCCGCCTCGTCGCTGGCGCTGGGCGACCGCAGGTCCCAGGTGTCCAGGAACTCGCGCAGCGAGCCGCTGTGCACCGAGTGCACCTGCTGGTTGAGCAGCCCGCCCCGGTCCAGCTCGGCCAGGATGGCCGGGATGCCGCCGGCCCGGTGCACGTCCTCGACGTGGTAGCGGTCGCTGCTCGGCGCGACCTTGCACAGGCAGGGCACCCGGCGGGACAGCTCGTCGATCTCCTTGAGCCCGAAGCCGACCCGCGCCTCGTGCGCCGCCGCCAGCAGGTGCAGGATCGTGTTGGTCGACCCGCCCATGGCCACGTCCAGCGCCATCGCGTTCTCGAACGCGTCCCGGGTGGCGATGGACCGGGGCAGCACCGACTCGTCCCCGTCGGCGTAGTACCGCTGAGCCAGCTCGACGGCCAGCGCGCCGGCCTTCTCGAACAGCGTGCGGCGGGCGGCGTGCGTGGCCAGCGTGGTGCCGTTGCCGGGCAGTGACAGCCCGATCGCCTCGGTCAGGCAGTTCATCGAGTTCGCGGTGAACATCCCGGAGCAGGACCCGCAGGTCGGGCACGCGTTCTCTTCCATCAGCGCGAGCTGCTCGTCGGACACGTTCGGGTCGGCCGACGCGATCATCGGGTTGATCAGGTCCAGCTTCTCCGGGTCGCCCGATTCGGTCACCTCGCCCGGGCGGATCCGGCCGGCCTCCATCGGGCCGCCGGACACGAACACGGTGGGGATGTTCAGCCGCAGCGCGGCCATCAGCATGCCCGGCGTGATCTTGTCGCAGTTGGACACGCAGACCAGCGCGTCGGCGCAGTGCGCGTTGACCATGTACTCGACCGAGTCGGCGATCAGCTCGCGGCTGGGCAGCGAGTAGAGCATGCCGCCGTGCCCCATGGCGATGCCGTCGTCCACCGCGATCGTGTTGAACTCGCGCGGCACCGCCCCGGCCGCGGCCACTGCGCCCGCCACCACCTGGCCGACCTCACGCAAGTGCACGTGGCCCGGGACGAACTCGGTGAAGCTGTGGGCCACGGCCACGATCGGCTTGCCGATGTCCTCCCGGGCTACCCCGGTGGCCCGCAGCAGGGCCCGCGCCCCTGCCATGTTCCTGCCGTGGGTGACCGTCCGGGACCGAAGCGGTGGCATGACCTGCTCCCCTCAAGGGTGTTATAGGTGGTCCAGCCTACCGGCGGGGGGGG
>DATCUG010000332.1:0-10938 GCA_036567525.1 Streptosporangiaceae bacterium
ATGCATTCCGGCGCGGGCACCGACACCTGCCGCCAGGCCCGGTCGTCCACCCCGGGCACCAGCTCATCCCGGTCACCGGTGCTGGTCCGGTCGGCCCACTCGGCCAGCCGCTGCACCTGCCGCCCGACCGCGGACACCGCGGCCGGCTCGAACAGCATGTCCGCCGGGTCCTCCGGGGCGCCGGAGCGGAGCCGGTGCAGGCACAGGTAGTTGCGGCGGCCCTTGAGGATGGCGAAGACCGGTGGCCGGCCGAGCAGCGGGGTCAGCGCCTCGCTGAGCCGGGGCAGGTCTCGGTCGACGAGCTGGCGCTGCAGCGCGATGGTCGCGGTGGCCACCACCACCGCCGAGCCGGTGGCCATCGAGTGCGCGGCCGCCGGCACCAGGTAGGCCAGCGACTTCCCGGTCCCGGTGCCCGCCTGGACCGCCAGATGCCCGCCCTCCCGCAGGGTCCGCTCGACCGCCTCGGCCATCGTCACCTGGCCGGGCCGCTCGGCGCCGCCGATACCGGCCACCGCGGCGGCCAGCAGCAGGCGGGAGCCGGGCAGGTCCCCGGCGTCCGGCGGGCCGGATTCGTCCCGGGCCGGCGCGAGCTCTTCAGTGGGGGGCACGCTCAGCACGCTACCGGTAGCCGCCGTCACTCGTGCCGCGCCGCCCCGGCCCGCGCACGATCAGCCCCGGCCCTGCTGCATGATCGGCGCGTGAGACTCCCCATGACCGGCGCCCACCTGCCACGATGGCCTCATGACCGATGCGCAATCACCGACGCTTGCCTTCCGTTCCGCCCGCGACCTGCTGGTCCGGCATCGCATCGACTACGCCGCCGCCCGGGCCGAGTTCAGCTGGCCCCAACTCACCACGTTCAACTGGGCGCTGGACTGGTTCGACGTGATCGCGGCCGAGCACCCGGACCGGGACGCGCTGCGCATCGTGGCCGACGGGGACGCGGCCGCCCGGATGAGTTATGCCGCGCTGGCCGAGCGGTCCAATCAGGTGGCCAACTGGCTGCGCGGCCTGGGCGCGCGGCGCGGTGACCGGCTGCTGCTCATGCTGGGCAACATCGCCCCGCTGTGGGAGGTCATCCTGGCTGCGATGAAGCTGGGCGTGGTGATCATCCCGGCCAGCACCCTGCTCGGCCCGGACGACCTGGCCGACCGGGTGGCCCGCGGGGAGGTCCGGCACGTGGTCACCGACGCGGCGCTGGCCGGCCGGTTCGCAAGCGTCCCGGGTGACTGGACCCGGATCGCGGTCCAGCTGGGCTTCGCCGAGGCCCCGCCCGCGGGCTGGCACTCGTTCGCCGAATCCGGGCAGGCCGACGCGGCGTTCACCCCGGACGGGGTGACCATGGCCACCGACCCGCTGCTGCTGTACTTCACCTCGGGCACCACGGCCCAGCCCAAGCTCGTCGAGCACACCCACGCCTCGTACCCGGCCGGCCACCTGTCCACCATGTACTGGATCGGCCTGCAGCCCGGCGACGTGCACCTGAACATCTCCTCCCCGGGCTGGGCCAAGCACGCCTGGAGCAACGTGTACGCGCCGTGGAACGCCGGGGCGACCGCGCTGATCCTCGGCTACGACCGGTTCTCCGCCGCGGCACTGCTGAACGCGCTCGGCGAGCACCAGGTGACCGCCTTCTGCGCGCCGCCCACCGTGTGGCGGATGCTGATCCAGGCCGACCTGGCCGCGGCCGACGTGGTCCACCTGCGCGAGTGCGTGGCCGCGGGTGAGCCACTCAACCCGGAGGTGATCGAGCAGGTCCGCCGGGCCTGGCACATCACCGTGCGGGACGGCTACGGGCAGACCGAGACCACCGCGCAGGTGGGCAACACCCCCGGCCAGGACGTGCGGCCCGGCTCGATGGGCCGGGCGCTGCCCGGTTACACCGTCACCCTGGTCGACCCGCTGACCGGGCAGCCCGCCGACGAGGGCGAGATCTGCCTGGACCTGTCCCCCCGCCCGCTCGGCCTGATGACCGGCTACCGGGGTGACCCGGAGCGCGACGCCGCCGCGATGAGCGGCGGGTACTACCACACCGGCGACGTGGCCAGCCGGGACGGCGACGGGTACCTGACCTACGTCGGCCGCACCGACGACGTGTTCAAGGCGTCGGACTACCGGATCTCCCCGTTCGAGCTGGAGAGCGTGCTGATCGAGCACGAGGCGGTGGCCGAGGCGGCCGTGGTGCCGTCGCCCGACCCGATGCGGTTCGCCGTGCCCAAGGCCTACGTGACGCTGGCCGCCGGGACCGAGCCGTCCGCGGCCACCGCGCGGGACATCCTCGGCTACACCCGGCAGCGGCTGGCCCCGTACAAGCGGATCCGGCGGCTGGAGTTCAGCGAGCTGCCCAAGACGATCTCCGGCAAGATCCGCCGGGTCGAGCTGCGCGGCCAGGAAACCGCCCGGCTCGGCGCCCCCGGCTCAGCCCAGCCGCCGGACCCAGCCGTGGCCGGCCCGCGGGGCACCCTCGAGTTCTGGGAAGAAGACTTCCCCGACCTCAAGAGCTAGCACCTCCAGCACTTATCACCCCGCCGCACTTGTCACCCCAGGTGCGTGGGACATAACCGGCAAAGCCGACAATCCACCAATGCACCGCGGTGATAAGTGGGAGAGGACGTGGCTGCGGGGTGATATGTCGGGGGGAGGACGCGGCTGCGGGGTGATATGTGGGGCATTCCGCGCGGAGTCAGCTGGTGACGTCGGCGCTGGCGAAGCGGGCCCAGGCGATCGAGCCGAAGATCACGATGTAGGCGGCGAACGACAGCAGCCCGTGCAGCAGGCTGCCCGTGTCGATCGGGGTGCGCAGCAGCGAATCGAAGGACAGCCAGAAGTGGGTCGGCAGGTACGGGTGGATCACCGCGAACTGCGCCACCTGATCGGCCACCTCGCTGGCCACCGCGAGCACCAGGACGGCCGCGATGGCGCCGATCGGGTGCTCGGTGAGCGAGGAGATGGCCAGCCCGATCGCGCCCAGCGCGGCCATCGCGGCGGCCACGTACAGCGTGACGTAGAGCAGGTGCAGCAGGCCGACGCCGAGCGACACCGTCGACCCGGACAGCAGGGTGACCGGCCCGACCGGGAACAGGATCACCCCCATGATCAGCGACACCGCGCTGACCAGCAGGCAGGCGGCCAGGCCGAAGATCACCACCGCGGTGTACTTGACGGCCAGCAGCCGGGTCCGCCCAGCGGGCACGGTGAGCAGGTAGCGCAGCGTGCCGGTGCCCGCCTCGCCGGCCAGCGAGTCGCCGGACACCACCGCCATGACCAGCGGCAGCACCAGGGTGAGCAGAATGGTCAGCGCGATGAACGCGAGGAACACCCCGTTCCCGGCCAGCTCGGCGAAGAACGTCGCGCCCGGCCCGCCGCCCCCGCTGCCCCCGTCCGGGCCGGCCACCTTCAGGCCGATGCCCAGCACGATCGGCAGCACCACCAGCACAGCTAGCAAGGCCAGATTCCGCCACCGCCGGAAGATAAGCCGCAGCTCCGACACCAGCAACCGGCACCATTGCCGAACGCTCCCCGGGACCCGGTCACCCGCCGCCAGCGCGCCGCCGTCCGGGGTGGTGGCCAGCTCAGCCGTCGACATCGAAGCCCTCCCCGGTCAGCCCGACGAACAGGTCTTCCAGGCTGGGCCGGGGCGTGTCCAGCCCGGCCACCGGGACATCGGCGTAGACCAGCTCACGGCAGATGTCCTGCGGTGCCCGGTCGCCCAGGGCCGCGGTGACCGCGCCGTCGGCCGCCTGCACGTCGGCCAGCCCGAGTTTGCCGAGCACCTCGGCGGCGCGCTGCGCCTCGCTGGTCCGGACCTGGATCCGGGCCGCGCCGCGGGCCCGCAGCTCGTCCAGCGTGCCCTGGAAGACCAGCTGGCCGGTGCGCATCACCCCGACGTGCGTGCAGATCTGCTCAACCTCGGCCAGCAGGTGCGAGGAGACCAGCACGGTGATGCCGTCGCTGGCGATCTCCCTGATCAGCCCGCGCACCTCGCGGGTGCCCTGCGGGTCGAGCCCGTTGGTCGGCTCGTCCAGGATGATCAGTTCCCGGGGCCGGAGCAGGCTGGCCGCGATGGCCAGCCGCTGCTTCATGCCCAGTGAGTATGCCCGGTAGTGCTTCTTCTTCGCGGCCAGCAGGCCGACCCGGTCCAGCGCGGTGCCGATCCGGGGCTTGACGGTGCGCGGGTCGGCCGTGCGGTCGGCCGCGTCCACCCGGGCCAGGTTGTCCCAGCCGGACAGCTGCGGGTAGAACGCGGGCCCCTCGACCAGGGAGCCCACCCGGGGCAGCACCTGGACCGTGCCGGCCGGCATCGGCACGCCGAGCAGCGTGTGGCTGCCCCGGGTCGGGTAGACCAGGCCGAGCAGCATCCGGATTGTGGTCGTCTTGCCCGACCCGTTCGGCCCGAGGAACCCGTACACGCTGCCCCGCGGCACCACCATGCCCAGGTTGTCCACGGCCAGCTGGCCGCCGCGGAACCGCTTGGTCAGCCCGGTGGTGATGATCGCCGGGGCAGCGCCCGGGTCCGCGGCCCCAGCCGGGCTGGCTTCCTCGTCGGCCGGGGTGCTGACCGGGGGTGTGCTCACTTGACCTGGGCCGCCGCGTTTTCCAGCACGGCCGGCTTGACCGCCCCGATCAGCACGTGCCCGTCGTTGGTGATCAGCATGGAGACCAGGCTGGTGTGCAGCAGCTGCCCGCTGCCCCAGGCGCCACGCACCGGCGTGGCCGCGGCCATCAGGGTGCGCACGATCGCGGCGGTCTCCCCACTGCCGCTGCCGGGCTGGCCGCCGGGCACCGCCGACTGGGCCATCTGGTCCGCGGCACCGGCTGTGCTGCCCCCGGTGACCTCGCTCAGCACCGACGACGGGAACACGGCCACGGACAGCCAGTCCTGGCCGACCACCTGAACCTGGCTGGACTTGCCGGCCGCGGCGGACGGCTTGCGCTGGCCCGCGTCGCTGGGCACGGTGACCGTCTTGACCTTGGCGCCGGTCGGCGGCCGGAAGGTGAAGTTGGCCGCGGCCGGCCGGACGAAGGAGACCGCGGTGTAGCCGACCTGGAACGCCGGGCTGCTGGCACCGCGGGCGAACACCTGCACCCGCAGCGGCACGTTGTTACTGGCGTCGACGGCGATGCTCACCCGGCCGATCAGCGACCCGCTCGACTTGGGGCTGAGCACCAGCTGGTAGGCGGGCTGGCCGGCCACGGAGACGGTGCGCTGCACGCTGACCCGGGTGCTGGGGCCAACCGCCTTGAGCACCTGGCTGGCCGCCTGCTGCGGGGTGAGCGGGACCTGGCTCGGCTCCGGGGTTGCCTGCGCCCGGGCGGCCCGGGCCGGCAGGGTCAGCTTGGTCACGCTGTTCTTATTGCTCTGCCACAGCCACACCTGGCGGCCGCTGCGGATCACGTCGGTCTCGTTCATCGTCACCGGCATGGCCAGCCGCAGGTGCGCCGGGTCCTGATACCAGACCCTGACCGTGTGCGAGCCGGCCAGCAGGGATACCGCCGAGTTCTGGTTGCCGAGCTCGGGGAGCTGCGGGATGCCCAGTGCCGCGCTCTCCACCACGGTGCCGGTGAGGGGCGGCGGCGGGCCGGTCCGCGCGGCCAGCGCGGCGAGCAGCTGGGCCGGGGTCTTGGCCGGCAGCTCCGGGGACGCCGACGCGGCCGCGCTGATCAGGACACCGGCGGTCACCGCGCCCGCGATGGCCACGGCACCCGCGGGTACCGCCCACCGGGTGCGGCGGGAGAACGTCGGCAGTGCAGTCATGGCTTACCTCACTCCTTCATGCACTCGCTGGTTACATCTTGCCGCACGCCGGCTGTGCGGAACCTGTGAGCGGGCCAGCGCTGACGGTAGGCCCGGGTAGCCTCGGGCCCGTGCGAGTGCTCGTCGTGGAAGACGAACGGCGGCTGGCCGATGCGGTCCGCCGCGGCCTGATGGCCGAGGGGTTCGCGGTCGATCTGGCGCACAACGGGGAGGATGGCCTGCATGCCGCGCGGGAAGGCGGCTACGACGCGGTGGTGCTGGACCTCATGCTGCCCAAGCTGTCCGGCTACACCGTGTGCCAGCAACTGCGGGCCGACGAGAACTGGGTGCCGATCCTCATCCTGTCGGCCAAGGACGGTGAGTACGACCAGGCCGACGGGCTGGATCTGGGCGCCGACGACTACCTGGTCAAGCCGTTCTCCTACGTGGTGCTGGCGGCCCGGCTGCGCGCCCTGCTGCGCCGCGGCGCGGTGCCCCGCCCGGCCCTGCTGCGGGCCGGTGATCTGGTCCTCGACCCGGCCAGCCACCGGGTGCGCCGGGGCGACGCCGATGTGCCGCTGACCGCGCGGGAGTTCGCCGTGCTGGAGTACCTGATGCGGCGGCCGGGCCAGGTGGTGTCCAAGTCTGAACTGCTCGAGCACGTGTGGGATTCCTACGACTCGCTCGACCTCAACGTGGTCGAGGTATACGTGGGCTACCTGCGGCGCAAGATAGATGTGCCGTTCGGCCGCAGCGCGCTGCAGACCGTCCGCGGGGCCGGCTACCGGCTGGCCACCGGCGGCGGCTGACCGGCCCGGCCGATGCCCCGGGGTGAGGTGCCGAGCTACCCTTGACAGGAGAGTCCTGGCTGGGTGCGAGGAGGCCTGGATGCCTCGCCGGATCGCCCGCTGGCTGGCCTTCGCCGCCGCCGCTGGCGGCGTGCTCTGGGTCGGCTGGGCCGGCCCGGCGGGCCGCCCGGCGACCCCGCTCACCCGGGTCGATGTAGTGGTGGCCGTGCTGATCCTGGCGCTGCTGCCGTGGCCGGTGCGGCGGCGCTACGGCCCGGTCGGCGCGGGCTGGCTGGCCCCGGCGATCCGCATCGCCGGTTATGCGCTGGTGTTCGCGTTGCTGCTGGTCAAGGCCCAGGTGGAGAGCCGCGACAGCATGGTGGCGGGCAGCCAGGCCGGCCTGGCCGGCGCGTGGACCGGCGAGACCGTCTTCCTGCTGGTGCTGGCCGGCTACACGGCCGGCCTGCTCGCGGTGACCGGGCAGCGACCGCCGGCCGGCCGGGCCGCGCTGATCATCGGCATCGGCGCCGGGGTCGCGGCGGGCCTGGTCAGCTATGCCCTGCCGCCGGTCCACCCGCTGCATGTCCCGGCCGGCTGGCTGACTGACCTGTACCAGGCCGGGCGGCTGCTGGCGGTACCGCTGCTGATCTGCGGCGGGGTGGCGGCCGGCCTGGCGGCGGCCCGGCGGACCCCGGCCACCCGGCGCGGGCGGCTGTCCGTGGTGGACTACCGGTCCCGGCAGGGCTTCGCGGCCGGCCTGTGCGCGGGAGGTGCCGGCGCGCTGCTGTTCGTGCTGCTCAGCACGGGCACGATCGTGCTCGCGCCGCACGTCCAGGAGCCGCTGCGGTGGTCCTTCGCCACCGCGGCCGGGCGGTTCAACGACAGCTACCCGCTGCTGGACCGCTTCGGGACGGGCGCGGCCAACACCGCGGCGGGCTATCTCATCGCGCTGATCATCTTCCCGTTGATCTTCGCCGGCCTGGGCGCCTGGGGCGGGATGTACGGCGCCGAACGCCCCGGGCAGCGGCCCGGCGGCGGGGGTGGCGGCGGAGGTGGCGGCGGCCCGCGCCGTCCGAAGCCCCCGCCCCCGGACGGCGGCCGGCGCCGCGATGACGACCTGCCCGCCATCCTGCGCGGCGGCTACCTGAAGGAACTGCCTGGCCTGGCCGACCTGTCCCCCGCTCCCCGGGAGATAGCGCCGGATCCGCCGGAGCGGGTCCCGGCCGGCTCATAGCGCGCAAGACCGCGGCCGACGGGCTATACAGATGTGGTGACTGAGGTGTCCTCCGCCTGCGGCGGGCCCAGCCGGCTGCGCGGCGGGCTCGGCCGCTGGTGGCGGCGGCGCAGCCTGCGCGGGCGGGTCACCCTGGCCGCCACCGCGGCCCTGGCCGTGGCCCTGGCCGGCGCCGCCCTGCTCCTGGCCAGCACGCTACGGGTTTCCCTGATCCGTGACCTGGACAACTCGGCCCGGCAGGGCGCGCGGGAAGTCGCCGCGCTGGCCGCGGCGCACAAACTGCCCAGCCCGGTGCCGGTCGGCCCGGGCACGGTCAGCATCCAGGTGCTCGACCGGCAGGGCCGGATCAGATACGTGTCGCCGGACGCGGACCGGCTGGTGCCACTGCTGCCGCCGCGGGCCGCCGCGGCCAATGCCCGGGCTGGCCGGGCCGTGTTCCTCGATGGGCGGCCGTTCGGCCTGGCCGGCGAAGTCCGGGTGGTCTCGGTGGCGATCCGCGGTGGCGGCACCGTGATCGCCGCGGTCGCCTACAACCCGGTGGCCGAAAGCCTGGGCACGCTGGGTCACGCACTGCTCATCGGCACCCCGCTGCTGCTGCTCCTGCTAGCCGGGGCGAGCTGGCTGATCGTGGGGAGCACGCTGCGGCCGATCGCGGAACTGCGCCGCGGCGCCCAGGACGTCACCCGGACCGGCCAGCCACGTGCCCTGCCGGTGCCTGCCGCCCACGACGAGGTGCACAGCCTGGCCGTCACCCTGAACGACATGCTCAGCCGGCTGGGTGCGGCGCAGCAGCGGCAGCGCGGGCTGATCTCGGACACCGCGCACGAGCTGCGCAGCCCGATCGCCAGCATCCGGGCCCAGCTGGAGGTGGCGCTGGACCACCCGGACAGCCAGGACTGGCAGCAGACCGGGGGCGATGTGCTGGCGGACACGCTGCGGCTGGCCGCACTGGTCGAAGACCTGCTGGTGCTGGCCCGGCTGGACGAGTCCGACCGGCCACGGAAGTCGCAGGATGTCGAGCTGAGCGTGCTGGCCGCCGACGTGGTCAGCCGCTACCTGGACGCGCCGGTGCCGGTCGTGCTGGCCTGGGCCGAGCCATGCCAGGTGACCGGGGACCCGGACGGGCTGGGCCGGATGCTCGGCAACCTCATCGATAACGCCGCGCGCTACGCGCGGACCCGGGTGGCCGTGTCGGTGACGCTGGACGGGCAGGCCGCGCGGCTGTCCGTGGCCGACGATGGCCCGGGCATCCCGGCGGTGGACCGGGAGCGGGCGTTCGGCCGGTTCACCCGGCTGGAGGCGGCGCGCAGCCGGGACGGCGCGGACGCCGGCGGAGCCGGGCTGGGGCTGGCCATCGTGCGCGCCACGGCCTGGGCCCACGGCGGGTCAGCGTGGCTGGAGGACGCCGGGCCCGGGCTGCGCGCCATGGTGCTGCTGCCCGGCGCCACCAGGTCCGCCACGGCCGCAGCGCGGTAACCGCCGGGGGGTTACTCCGGATCCTCCACCGCGGTCTCACCGGCGGCGCTGTCGCTCACGCCGGAATCGCTGCCGCCAGCATCGCCGACGCCGGAATCGCTGACGCCGGTGTCGATGACGGCCGTGTCGTCACCATCGGCCGGGGTTTCGTCCCGGCGCGCGCCCACCTTGGGTGGCGTCGCACGGTCGGCCAGTGGCTCCACCCCGCCAGCGGAAGTCGCGTTCGGGAAGCCAGCCGCGGCCGCCGCGTTCCGCGCCGCCTGCGGGTCCGGTGCCACCGGTTTGGCACCTGCGATCGTCCGGCGCTCCGGTACCGCCCGACGCCGGCTGAAGACGAGGTACACCACGATCATGATCACGATGAACAAGCCCAGTGGCAGGACCAGCGTCAGCACGGCCCCCGTGGTGCTGTAACCGAACACCGCGGCCGAGGGAGTCACCGAAGTGACCTACCAGGTCCCCCACGGCAGCACGGCCGTGACGGCGATGACCGCGAACAGCAGCGTGAGGTAGCCAATGGACAGGTGGAACAGGCGCATCGGGGCCGGGTTCACGCTGGGCTGGATCAGCCCCGCGCAGGCCCCCTCGGTGACGCCCCGGCTGGCTGGTTCCGGCACTGGCTCAGCCGCCATGTCTACGGTCGTCGCCACGTCCACGACGGTCGCGGTGGCGGTGCCCGCCAGGCCCGGTGAGACATCCGTGGCCGATGCCGGGCTGGGTACGGCGGCCCGCCGCGCGCCGACCGGCTCGTCCGCCCCGGGCATGGCGGCCACCCGGGCGCGCAGCCGGTGCGCCTCGATCAGGAACCAGCCGCCCAGGCCGGCCGCGCAGGCGGTGTAGATCCAGCCCGCGTACGGGGCCAGGGCCAGGGTGACCGCGACCATCAGGTAGGAGTAGATGAGGATCTTGCGGGCTACTTCGGCCGGGGTGGCCACGGCGGGCAGCATGGGCACGCCCGCGGCCACATAGTCGTCGCGGAACTTCATGGCCAGCGCCCAGGTGTGCGGCGGGGTCCAGAAGAAGATCACCGCGAACAGCACCACCGCGGGCAGGGCCACCCGGCCGGTGACCGCGGACCAGCCGATGAGCACCGGCATGCAGCCGGCCGCACCGCCGATGACAATGTTGGACGGGGTCCGCCGCTTGAGCCCGAGCGTGTAGACGAACACGTAGAACAGGATGGCGGCATCGGCCATGCCCGCGGACAGCCAGTTCACCAGCGTGCCGAGCAGCACGGTGGACACCACACCGAGCACGATGCCGAAGGCCAGCGCTTCAGCCGGCTTGATGACCGCGAGCTTGCCGTGGCCGGTCAGCGGGCGCCGGGAGGTGCGCCGCATCACCGCGTCGATGTCCCGGTCGATGTAGCAGTTGATGGTGTTCGCGCTGCCCGCGGCGAACGCGCCGCCCACCAGGGTGACCACCAGAACCCGCAGGGACGGCAGGCCGCGCTGCGCGAGCAGCATCGTCGGGATCGTGGTGACCAGCAGCAGCTCGATGATCCGCGGCTTGGTCAGCGCGAACAGCGACCGGGCGACCACCCGGGCGGGGCGGCGCCCCGCGGCCACGGGTAGCGCGTCGGTCGCTGGGGTCACTCGGAGTCCTCCGGCTTCCTGGTCTCAGTGTCCTCGGCCGGGGCCACCTCGTTCCCTTCGGCGGCGTCGTCGGACCGCGCGCCTACCACCGGTGGGGTGCCCCGGTCGGCC